>JAFTAR010000026.1 GCA_017455495.1 Prevotella sp. | reverse complement strand
GTAATCCCAAAACAATCAACCATAGGAAACAGTAGTGGAAGAACCATATCCCCTAAATCCCTTAATCCGTGGTTCAAAAAAGAACTTGAGAAACTTGAATCACTCATAACTTATCACTTATACAACTTTCGCATATAATAAAACAACCACGGATTTAAGGATTTATGGGATTCCCCACCTTCGTGACTAAGCCATAATTGGCTGATTACACGGATTGTTGCACCCCGGGGAATCGCGGCTTTAGCCGCTGTAATCCCAAAACAATCAACCATAGGAAACAGTAGTGGAAGAACCATATCCCCTAAATCCCTTAATCCGTGGTTCAATAAAGAACTTGAGAAACTTGAATCACTCATAACTTATCACTTTTCATTACCACCGCCAGCGCATGCAGGGGGCCTCCGGTCTCCACTCCCAGTCGCTGCATCAAGGTGCGGTAGAGCGGCGTGGTCTCCTCGTAGAGTCCCACAAGCACGTTGCTGCACTCCCCGTTTTCTATCATACGGCGTGCATCCTCCATGGCCCAGCGCAGAGAGTCGCTGCCCTGAGTGTATGTTATGTTATATCCGTGGCACCCCGTGCGGATGGCTATGGCGCTGCCAATGGTGTTGTGGGTGCTCTGCATGAAATGCGTAGGACTGAACATGCTCTCGCCCTCGTCGCGAAGCTGGCGCAGCAGCATCTCGCTGTTCTCCAAGCAGCCCAGCGGCGTGGCGGTAACTATGGCGTCGGGCGTGTCTATGCCAGCCTCCTCCAGGGCTTTCATCGATGCCAGGATGGCGCTCTTCATGATGCGGCCCATGCGGCGACTCTCCAGTGGCTTCACATACTGCCGCAAGGCTGTAAGGTCGCAGTCGTCGTAGAACTCCACCCGGGCAGCCTCTATAACCGTCCTCTTGCCTTCCAGCCTTTCCTCCCTGCCGTTTACCGGCATTGCCGACAGCACAAGCGAGGTGTCGTTGCCTCCGAAGCCGAACGAGTTGCACATTACATGTCTCAGCCGGCACCCTTCTGCTCCCATTGTGGGCACTATGCCGTCGGACATGGCATGCTTCCACCCCACGTTGGCAGGAATGAAGCTGTGGCTCATAGCCAGCAGACATATCACCGTCTCTATGCTGCCCGACGAGCTGCACGTATGGCCTGTGAGCTGCTTTGTGCTTGACACGGGTGGCATCCCGCTGCCAAAGACACGCTTCAGGGCGGTGCTCTCTGCAAGGTCGTTGTTTGGGGTTCCCGTGCCGTGGGCATTCACGTAGTCTATGTCGGAAGGCATTAGGCCAGCCTTTGCCAGTGCCTGCATCATGGCCCTGTAAGCCCCCTCGCCGCTTGGTGAGGAAGCCGTCTGGTGGAAGGCGTCGCAAGCATTGCCCCACCCCGTAAGCCAAGCCTTGACATCGGCACCGCGACTTTGCGCCGAGTCCTCCCGCTCAAGCACCACGTAGGCTGCTCCCTCGCCAAGGTTCAGGCCGGCACGTGTATCGTCGAACGGACGGCACTGCTCGCGGTCCAGAATCATCAGGGCGTTAAACCCGTTAAGGTGGAATCGCGTCAGGGCCTCCGTGCCTCCTGCAACCACTATGTCGGCCTGTCCGCTCCTGAGCATCTCTGCCCCCACCAGCAGCGCGTTGGCAGCCGATGAGCACGCAGTAGAGATGGTGGTGAAATCGGCAAAGAGGCCGAAGTGGGAGGCTATAAGCCTGGTGCAGCTGCCGGCGTCGTGCTGCAGCAGACAGCCTATCTCGCCGTCGGGCTGTTCAAAGGTGGGAAAGTGCTCTTCTGTCAAGTCCATGCCTCCAACGGTGGTTCCCGACACCAGCACTATCCTCCTCTTCCCTTCGTCTGCCGTCACCTTGCCGTCGGCCAGGGCCTGTTCTACTGCCATCATTCCTAAGAGGGCCGTGCGGCTCACCTCCTCAGACAGGTCTATGCCCAGCCTTACTTTCATGTCGCTGTCAGACAAGGGCACCTCGCCCACCGGCAGCTCTGTGTGTACAGACTTGAGGTGGCGCATGGCAGCAATGCCGCTCGTGCCCTGCTGCAGAGAGGTGAGCACTGAGGGGCAGTCCAAGCCTATGGCCGACACAATCCCTGAGCCTGTGATGACGATGTCCTGGTTCATTGAGCTGTGGAAAGAAGCGTCTGCCGTGCTATTTTGTACGGTGCTGGCTCACGTAGCCGGCAATGGTAGCCACACTCTTGAAGATGGCCTTGCCCTCTGCCGGACTTGCAAGCTTTATGCCGTAGTTCTTCTCAATCATCACTATAAGCTCAAGGGCATCTATAGAGTCCAGCCCCAGGCCCTCGCCTTCGCCAAAGAGCGGTGCGTCGGCATCTATCTCGTCGGGGGTCATGTCCTCAAGGTTCAGCACCTTGATTATCTGTAGCTTTAGCTCCTGTATCAGTTCTTCCATATATTTTTTATTTAAATTTCTTTTTTGAACCACGGATTAAAGGATTTTGATGATTTTTTCCCTACCATAATTATTTCCAAGTATGGATTTTTTTAGGATTAAGAATCCGTGTAATCTGCCGCTTGCGGCTTTATCTGAAATTAGCTAAATCCGTGAAATCCGTGGTTATATTTTTATCATTTAAGTCTAATCCTGCAATAAAAAGTTCTGCCTCGAAGTGCTCGTCGTCTTCATAGTCAAGCCAGCCGCCTATTACGGTGCTTACCGACGGGTCCATGAAGGCAGCCTCTGCCAGCTGCCATGCCATCTCGTCGTCGCGCCGAGGCATAATGTAGAGCGATGTCTCTCCCTTCAGCCTGTGGCGAATGGCAATCTCGCCTGCCACTATGTTCGGCAGGGTATAGATGAAGAGCGACGGCGAGGGCAGGCCCTCCTCACCAGTGGAAAGGGTGTGCAGGAAGCGGCGGTCGGTGGCTACCGACGAACTGTGGCAGCACAGCACCACGGCACAGCCCTCCTTGTCCTCCACCTCCGGCAGCATCTCGGCAGCCATGAAGCCCAGCCGGCTCAGGCCGTCCATCTTGAAGAAGCGCGGGTAGGCCACGGCTCTCTCCCTGTACATGTCGGCCAGCTTCACCGGCGACTCTATGTGCACGCTGTGCAGCTTCCTTATTGCCGGCAGGCTCTTCTGCCTGAAAGGCTCAGGCGTTACTTTCCTCACCATCATTGCAGCGTTGCCGCCTCCGAAGCCGGAAATCATCTTCACAAAGTCCTGGCCCTCCAGAGGTATGCTCTTGCTGCTTATGCCTATATTCACGGATACGCCCTGCTCGCTGAATCCCAGCGAAGGCGGCAGCAGCTTGTTGTCGGCCGATGCCATTGCCATCACCGTTTCCAGTATTCCCGCAGCTCCCAGCGTGTGGCCAAAGTAGCCTTTCAGGGCGCTCACCGGCAAGTGGTCCATGCCGCTTCTGCCAAGTGCCACGGCCTCCATCTGGTCGTTGAACATGGTGCCCGTGCCGTGCACATTAACGAATGCCGCCCCGCTGCTGTCTATGGCCCTGAGAGCGTTGCTTGCTCCCTCAGCCTGGCGCGACGGCGTCACCACGTGGCAGGCGTCGTTTCTTGCCGCGCTGTCAGTCACCGCCCAGGCAGCACCGCCCTCAGGCGCCTCCCTGCCGAAGACTATTGTGGCAGCAGCCTCGCCGAGGCTAAGCCCCGTGCGGTCTATGTCGAACGGGCGGCAAGGCTCTTGCGAGAGGGCACCAAGCGACTGAAAGCCAGCCACGGTGAAAAGGCTCTGCACGTCGGCTCCGCAAACCACGGCATAGCCGTAGCGGCCACTTTCCAACAGGCGCTGTGCCAGCATGATGGCCGACACACCCGATATGCAGGCATTGCACACCACTATGGGCTGTGACTTGAAGCCAAGCTTTGCAGCTATGTGCTGTGCGCTCTCTGAAGGCATGGCATCGCCAAGCTCTATATTCGCCTTGGTGGTGCTCAATATAAATATTGTGTCAGGCCGGCTAACGCTGATGCCGCTGTCGCGTATGGCTGCCAGGGCAGAGCAGTAGGCCAGCGACTCAAAGCGCGTAAGCCCCTTCTGAGCCATTCCCTGCGTCTGCTCCTCGGTGAAGAGGGCTGCCGAGAAGGGCTGCTCCAGCCCGTGCCAGCGCTCACAGCGCCTCAGGGCCGAGCGTCCCGCTGCCACAGCCTCGTAGTTCTGTGCAGTAGTAGCGCCCAGCGGCGAAGTAACGTTGTCGGCCAATATATATATCATTCTCTAATAAATCTCAAACCTCAAATCTCAACATGCTGTTCTTTCCATTGCTGGTAGAAGGGCGGATTGTCCCATACCAGCTGGTAGTCTTTGTCCATGAACACCTGGACGCTGTGGCCCGTGGCAACGAGGCTGCCGTCGGCCTCGTCGTATATCTCGTAGTCGAAGACTATCTTTGCCGCCTCCGTAGGACGGTATACTATGTCCACCCTGGGCTTCATGCCGTAGCGCAGGGGCCGCTTGTAGTGGAAGGTAAGCTCCACTAACGGTGCGTAGTAGCCGCTCGCGTAAATCGTCATGTAGTCCAGCCCGTACTTGGCGCCGAAGGCCTCGCGGGCATCCTCGAAGTACAAGGTGTAGGAGCCGTGCCACACCACACCCATGGAGTCCACCTCGCTGAAGCGTATGTCAAGTGTCTTTGATGCTCTGAGTTCCACCTTGCTCGCGTTTTTTCTTTAACCTTTAATGTTTAGGGACTGCAAAAGTAATACTTTTTTTCTTAACAACCCCTGCTCTTTGCTGATTTTTCTCCAAAACGGAAGGAAAAAGGATAACAAAAAGGCCTGCTTCATACTTTTTAACGCTGCAAAAACACAAAATCTTTCATCTTTCATCTTTCATTTTTAATTTATTTAGTACTTTTGCAGCCAAATTCAAAAACAGCAACTTTGCAGATATGAACATTTCTTATAAATGGCTTAAAGACTATGTTGACTTCGACCTCACGCCGCAGGAGGTGTGCGATGCCTTGACGTCAACAGGTCTTGAAGTAGACGCACTTGAAGAAGTACAGACCATTCGCGGTGGCCTGAAAGGACTCTACGTGGGACAGGTTCTCACCTGCGACGTACATCCCAACAGCGACCACCTGCACGTGACAACCGTTGACCTGGGCCGCGGCGAACCTTCGCAGATAGTATGCGGTGCCCCCAACGTGGCTGCCGGACAGAAGGTCATCGTGGCCGACCTGGGCTGCGTGCTCTACGACGGCGACAAGGAGTTCCAGATAAAGAAGTCAAAGCTTCGCGGAGTGGACTCCTGCGGCATGATTTGCGCCGAGGACGAAATAGGCATAGGCACCTCACACGATGGCATCATCGTGCTGCCTGAGGATGCCGTCGTCGGCACACCGGCCGCCGAGTACTACCACTTGGAGAGCGACTGGCTAATAGAGATTGACATAACGGCCAACCGAGCCGATGCCCTGAGCCATTGGGGCGTGGCCCGCGACCTCTATGCCTGGCTCCGCCAGAACGGCTACAACACCAGCCTGCACCGCCCCACTGTGGCCGATGGTTTCCCCATCGACAACCACGACCTCCCCACTGTGGTCGATGGTTTTGCCATCGACAACCACGACCTCCCCATCGAAGTGGAGATAGAGAACACCGAGGCCTGCAAGCGCTACGCCTGCGTGAGCATCACTGGCTGCGAGGTGAAGGAAAGCCCTGACTGGCTGAAGAACCGCCTCACCACCATTGGCCTGCGTCCTATTAATAATATTGTAGACATCACCAACTACGTGATGATGGCCTACGGCCAGCCCCTGCACACCTTTGATGCCGACATGGTGAAAGGCCACAAGATTGTGGTGAAGACCATGCCTGAGGGAACACCCTTCGTTACCCTTGACGGCGAGGAGCACAAGCTTTCTGACCGCGACCTTGCCATCTGCAATGCCGAGGAGCCTATGTGCATAGCCGGTGTGTTCGGAGGCAAGGGCAGCGGCACCTACGAGACCACGAAGAACGTGGTGCTTGAGTCGGCATACTTCCACCCCACGTGGATACGCAAGTCGGCACGCCGCCACGGCCTATCTACCGACGCATCCTTCCGCTTCGAGCGCGGCGTTGACCCCAACGGAATAATCTATGCTCTGCAGCAGGCAGCACTGCTCTGCAAGGAGCTGGCAGGAGGAAAGGTGTCGATGGAAATATGCGACGTCTATCCTGAGAAGATTGAGAATGCCGTCGTTGACCTGCAGTACAGCTATGTGCACAACCTCGTGGGTAAGGACATCCCCGTGGAGACCATCAAGAGCATCTGCGAGAGCTTAGAGATGAAGGTTCTTGAAGAGAGTGCTTCGGGCTTGCGCCTTGAAGTGCCGGCCTACCGCGTAGACGTGACCCGTCCTTGCGACGTTGTGGAAGACATCCTGCGCATATACGGATATAATAATGTGGAGATTCCCACACAGCTGAAGTCAAGCCTGGTCATAAAGGGCGACGAGGACCGCAAGCACAAGCTTCAGAACCTCGTATCAGAGCAGCTGGTGGGTGCCGGCTTCAACGAGATTCTGAACAACTCGCTTACGAAGACTGCGTACTACAGACCCACCCCACGACCCCTCCCTGGCAGGGAGGGGAGTGAATGCTCTCAAGGCGGAAATGAAATGGAAGAGGTAACCTCTCCCCTCCATACAAGGGAGGGGCAAGGGGGAGGGTCTCTTGTCCGGATTATGAACCCACTCTCCAGCGACCTCGGCGTGATGCGCCAGACGCTTCTCTACGGAGGCCTGGAAAGCATAGAGCACAACGTGAAACGCAAGAATGCCAACCTGCGCTTCTTCGAGTTTGGCAACTGCTACTTCTTCGACCCGGAGAGGCACGACGAAAACAACCCCATGCAGGCCTACAAGGAAGAGAACTACATGGGCATCTGGATTACCGGCAAGCGAGTGGAAGGCTCATGGGCACACCCCAACGAGGACAGCACCTACTTCGAGCTGAGCGCACACGTGCAGAACATACTCAGCCGCATCGGCATGAAGCAGGGAGCCACAGTCCGGAAAAAGTCTGAGAATCCGGTTTTCTCTGCCGGTGTTGTCATTGAGAACCGCGGCGGCAAGAAGCTCATTGATATGGGCATTCTCTCAAAGAAGCTGCTCAAGCAGTTCGACCTCCAGCAGCCAGTCTACTTTGCCGAGCTGAACTGGACTCAGCTGATGAAGGCCACGCGCAAGAACGTGGTCAACTTCACCGACATTCCCAAGCAGCCTGCCGTAAGCCGCGACCTGGCACTCCTCGTTGACACAACTGTGGAGTTTGCACAGATTGAGCAGATAGCCCGCCAGACGGAAAAGAAACTCCTGAAGAGTGTAGAGCTGTTTGATGTCTACGAAGGCAAGAACCTGCCAGAGGGCAAGAAGTCGTATGCCGTGAACTTCATTCTACAGGACGAAGAGAAGACTATGAACGACAAGCAGATTGACGCCATCATGCAGAAGCTCATAGCCAACCTGAAGAAGCAACTGGGTGCAGAACTAAGATAATCTAAGCCCCCTAAGTTAGGGGGTTGGGGGTCTGAACAAGCGCAGACAGTCCAATCCCCTCTAAGAATAAGAAATAAAAATAATCATTTAATGGTGGGTTTGCATTTTT
>JAFTAR010000025.1 GCA_017455495.1 Prevotella sp. | reverse complement strand
CTCTTCATCTTCTCCACGAGGAAGGGAATGAGTGTGCCCTCGTTCTGGATGGTGGCCGTGGTCATGGGGTAGAAGTAGGTCTTGTTGGCTGAGCCGCCGCCCTTGGCCACGAACACAAACCGGTACTCAGCGCCCTCGGTGGCCTCGATGTCAATCTGTGCAGGCAGGTTGCAGCGGGTGTTCACCTCGTCGTACATGTTCAGGGGTGCGTTCTGCGAATAGCGCAGGTTGTCCTGAGTGAAGGTGTTGAACACGCCAAGCGACAGGGCCTCTTCATCCTCGAAGTCGGTCCAGACGCGCTGTCCCTTCTCGCCGTGGATGATGGCGGTGCCGGTGTCCTGGCAGAAAGGCAGTATGCCACGGGCAGCAACCTCGGCGTTGCGCAGGAACTGGAGGGCAACATACTTGTCGTTCTCAGAAGCCTCAGGGTCGCTCAGAATCAGGGCCACCTGCAGGTTGTGCTCGCGGCGCAGCATGAACTCAACGTCGTGGAAAGCCTGCTGAGCCAGAAGCGTAAGGGCCTCGCGGCTAACCTTTACTATTTCCTTGCCCTCAAAGGTGGAAGTGCTGACGCCTTCCTTTGAAAGCAGCCGATACTCTGTCTTGTCTTCGCCCAACTGGAACATCGGGGCGTACTTGAATGCGGGTGTTGTAGCCATAATAATATAAAAGATGTGTTTGTTTTTTTTCGGCTACAAAAGTACAAAAAAAACAACAAGTCAGCAAACGTCAGCCAGTTTTTTACATTAAGCAAAAGCTAAAAGAAGCCGCTAAAGGTTAAAAAAAGACAAATAATAGGCCTTTTGCATTGTTTTTGGCTTTGAAATCCACATCTTTTGCCTACCTTTGTGGGATAAAATCGTACTCATGGCTCAAAGCGACAAAGATTTAACTGTATTCCAGACTCGAATCAGGCAGTTGATTCTCCGTTTTCAGGAACTGAAACAGGAGAACAAGGATTTGTATGCCATGATAGAGGACAACGAGCAGCAGATAGAAGAGCTGAAGGCCCAGCTTGCCGAAAGGAACAAGGAGTACGAGGCGATGAAAATGGCTAAGATGATGACAATCTCCGACGGCGACCTGGACGGTGCCAAGGAGCACGTCGCCAGCCTAATCAGAAACATCAACAAGTGCATTGACTTGTTGAGCGGAGAAAAATAGACGGAAGTGATGGCAGAAGAGAGTCTAAATATAAGGTTGCACGTTTACGACGAGGACATCGCGATGAAACTACACAATCGCGATGACGAAGTATACTACAGAAATGCCGCAAAGCTCATAACAGAGCGCTACGGCGCTTACGCCCAGGTGTACAAGGGGCGTAAGAGCGACCATACTATAGGGCTTATGACGCTTATCGAAATAGCTCTCAGATATGAGAAAGAGCTCGACAAGAACGATACTGCGCCATATGATAATATTCTCAGGCAGCTTACTTCCGAGATTGAAGACGCATTGAAGTAAAGCGAGAATATTAACTCTATATATATATTTAAAATGGATATCAGTATCTTATTAGCAATTATCATTGCCGTGGCAACGCTCATCATAGGCTTTGTCTGCGGATATTTCCTTTTCCTCAAGGTTATAAAGGGGAAGTACAACGACATGATTGACGCCGCCAACAAGGAGGCTGAGGTCATAAAGGACAAGAAACTGCTCGAAGTGAAGGAGAAATTCCTGAACAAGAAGAGCGAGCTGGAGAAAGAGGTGCAGCAGCGCAACCAGCACATCCAGCAGAGTGAGAACAAGCTGAAGCAGCGCGAGCTGCAGCTCAACCAGCGCCAGGAGGAACTGGGACGCAGGAAGAACGACCTGGACAACCAGCAGCAGCGAGTGGACAACGAGAAGAAGGCCCTGGCACTGAAACAGGAGGAGCTGGGCAAGATGCAGCAGAAGGAGCGCGAGAAGCTGGAGGAACTCTCAGGCCTCAGCGCTGAGGAAGCCCGCAACCGCCTTGTTGAAAGCATGAAGGACGAGGCAAAGACTGCCGCTGCCAGCTACATCAACGAAATCATGGACGAGGCCAAGCTCAACGCCAACGCCCAGGCAAAGAAAATAGTTATCCAGACCATTCAGCGCGTGGCCACTGAGACGGCTGTAGAGAACAGCGTCTCCGTGTTCCACATTGACAACGACGACGTGAAGGGCCGCGTAATAGGCCGTGAGGGCCGTAACATACGCGCACTGGAGGCTGCCTGCGGCGTGGAGATTGTTGTTGACGATACTCCCGAGGCCATCGTCATCAGCGGCTTCGACCCCGTGCGCCGCGAAACCTGCCGTCTGGCACTCCACCAGTTAGTGGCCGACGGACGCATTCACCCGGCACGCATCGAGGAGGTGGTGCAGAAAGTGAAGAAGCAGCTTGACAACGAGATTATTGAGACGGGCAAGCGCACCGCCATTGACCTGGGCATACACGGCTTGCACCCGGAACTGATACGCATCATAGGCAAGATGAAATACCGCTCAAGCTACGGACAGAACCTGCTGCAGCATGCTCGCGAGACGGCAAACCTCTGTGCCGTGATGGCTGCCGAGCTGGGCCTGAACCCCAAGAAGGCAAAGCGCGCCGGACTGCTGCACGACATTGGCAAGGTGCCCGACGAGGAGAGCGAGATGCCGCACGCACTCTACGGCGCAAAGATTGCCGAGATGTACAAGGAGAAGCCCGACATCTGCAACGCCATCGGTGCCCACCACGACGAGATGGAGATGCAGACCCTGCTGGCTCCCATCGTGCAGGTGTGCGACGCCATAAGCGGTGCCCGACCAGGTGCTCGCCGAGAAATCGTGGAGGCCTATATCAAGCGACTGAACGACCTTGAAGCAATAGCAATGAGCTACCCCGGCGTAACCAAGACCTACGCCATCCAGGCCGGCCGCGAGCTGAGGGTAATCGTGGGTGCCGACAAGATGGACGACGCAGAGACAGAGGCACTGAGCGGACAGATAGCTTCAAAGATACAGAACGAGATGACATATCCCGGACAGGTGAAGATTACCGTGATTCGCGAGACGCGCTCGGTGGCCTACGCAAAATAACTGTCTACGGATACGGATTTGAGGTTTGAGAATCTTAAAGGCGATGGAATTCAAAAAGACAAGCATTGAAGGCGTGTACGTGCTGGAGCCGCGGGTGTTCAGCGATGCTCGCGGTTACTTCATGGAGACTTGGAAACAAGCGGATTTTGAACAGAACATAGGCCATGTGGACTTCATTCAGGACAACGAGTCGAAGTCGTCGCGTGGCGTGCTGCGCGGACTGCACTACCAGAAGGGCGAGTTCTCGCAGGCTAAGCTGGTGAGAGTCATCAAAGGTACAGTCCTGGACGTGGCTGTAGACATACGCCGCTCGTCGCCCACCTTCGGGCAGCATGTCATGGTGGAACTGAGCGAGGACAACAAGCGGCAGTTCTTCATTCCACGGGGATTTGCACACGGCTTCCTCGTGGTTAGCGACGAGGCCATATTCACTTATAAAGTAGACAACGTGTATGCGCCGCAGGCTGAGGCAGGAATAAGGTGGAACGACCCGGAGCTGGGCCTGCAGTGGCCCATTGACCCGTCGGAGGTGCTAACCAGCGAGAAAGACCTGAAGCAGCCCCTGCTGCGCGATGCTGTGCTCTTTGAGTAGCCCGGCCTCAACTCTTAATAAATCTCAAATCTCAAATCTCAAAACATGAATATAGCAATAGTTGGAACAGGCTACGTAGGCTTGGTATCGGGAACGTGCTTCGCCGAGACAGGTGTCAACGTGACGTGCGTTGACGTGGATGCAGCAAAGATTGAAAGGCTGAAGAAGGGCGAGATTCCCATCTACGAGCCGGGACTGGACGAAATGGTGAGGAAGAACGTGGCTGCAGGCCGACTGAAGTTCACCACCGACCTTGCCTCTGTCTTGAACGAGCAGGACATCGTGTTCTCTGCCGTGGGAACACCGCCCGACGAGGACGGCTCTGCCGACTTGAAGTATGTGCTCCAGGTGGCTCGCACCATTGGCCAGAACATGACCAAGTATGTGGTGGTGGTGACAAAGTCTACAGTGCCCGTGGGCACAGCACGCAAGGTGCACGATGCCATAAAGGAGGAACTGGACAAGCGCGGCGTTGACGTACCGTTCGACGTAGCCTCCAACCCGGAGTTCCTTAAGGAGGGCAACGCCATAAAGGACTTCATGAGCCCCGACCGCGTGGTGGTGGGAGTGGACAGCGAGAAGGCCAAGAAACTGCTCACCCGCCTGTACAAGCCCTTCCTCATAAACAACTTCAGGGTCATCTTCATGGACATCCCCTCGGCCGAGATGACGAAATATGCCGCCAACTCCATGCTGGCCACGAGAATATCGTTCATGAACGACATAGCCAACCTGTGCGAGCGCGTGGGCGCAGATGTAAATATGGTACGCGCGGGAATAGGTGCCGACACCAGGATTGGGCGCAAGTTCCTCTATGCCGGATGCGGATACGGAGGCAGCTGCTTCCCCAAGGACGTGAAGGCCCTGATAAAGACTGCCGACCAGAACGGCTACTCCATGGAGGTGCTCAAGGCTGTGGAGCGGGTAAACGAGCGACAGAAGAGCGTGCTCTTCGAGAAGCTCCAGAAGGCCTTCAAGGGCGAGGACCTCAAGGGCAAGACCATTGCCATGTGGGGCCTTTCTTTCAAGCCAGAGACCGACGACATGCGTGAGAGCACCGCCTGGTAATGATTGACAAGCTGCTGCAGGCCGGCTGCACCATCAGGGCCTACGACCCTATTGCCATGGATGAGTGCCGCCGCAGGGTGGGCGACAAGGTGGTATACTGCCGCGACATGTACGACGCTGTGCTCGACGCCGACGCCCTGCTGCTGCTCACCGAGTGGAAGGAGTTCCGCCTGCCCACATGGGGCGTCATCAAGAAGGCCATGAGGAGGCCGCTGGTCATTGACGGACGAAACATCTTCGACATCGAGGAACTTCAGGAGAACGACTTCGAATACCACTGCATTGGCAAATAGCATGATGATGACAAGAATCTGTTCAGTCATAGCCATACTTATCCTGATGCTTGCTTCCTGCGGACAGCCGGACAAGCCAAAGAACAGCGCCGCGGGAAATCCCGTTCAGGAGAACACCGCGGCAAAGTCTATGATGCAGGGAGCTTGGCTTGACTCGGAAACGGAAGAGTCGGTATTCAGGGTTGAAGGCGATACGGTGTTCTTTGCCGACGGCACCAGTCTGCCGGCCTATTTCAGAGTCGTTGGCGACTCTATAGAACTTGGAGTGAACACCTACCACATAACGAAGCAGACGGAGCACAACTTCTGGTTCGAGAACCACGCAGGCGACGAGGTGAGACTGGTGAAGCGCGATAGCACCAACCTTGACCAGCCCGACTTCGTGAGTCAGGAGCCGCAGGTCATAACAGCCACCGAGGTGGTGAATCTTGACTCGGTGGTGATGTACGGAGGTCAGCGCTACCACTGGTACGTAACGGTGAACCCCACACGCTACAAAGTGGTAAGGACCACCTATACTCCTGAGGGCGTGGCCGTTGAGAATGTCTACTACGACAATATCATCCACGTCAGCGTGTTCAAGGGAGCACAGAAAATCTATGGACACGACTTCAACAAGCAGGCTTACAGCTCGGACGTGCCGGAGGACTTCCTGGCACAGTCCATCTTGGGCAACATACGCTTCAGCCATGTGGACAGCGAGGGCTTCCACTTCAATGCCACGGTGTGCATACCCGACGGCGCGCAATGCTACATGGTGGAAAACCTGATTGACTTCAATGGGCAGATGTCTATGAAGCTGATAGAGTAATAATCCCTCCATACAGCAGGCGTAATGAAGAAGAAGATTTGCTTTCTGATGGACTCCCTGTTCACCATAGGGGGTGTGCAACGGGTAACGGCAGTCATAGCAAAGGAACTTTCCCGGTATTATGACGTTACGATTGTGTGCTTTGACAGCCCCGACAAGAAAGACACCTCGCTCTATGGCCTGAACGAAGCCGACATCTCCTACAGGTTCTATAACTACCCGCAGGTGGGAAAGATTCAGAACTTTGTATGCAAGCTATACAGCGGTCTGTACCGTAAGCTACAGCCAAAATGGGAGTGGGCTTCCAACATCTACGCTCTCAGCTCTTTTCCCAAGGCACTGCGCCGCTCACTTGAAAACGAGTTACGGCAAGAAGGCTATGACACCATCATCGGAGTGCACGCTCCCTTGGCCACCCGCCTGGCTACCATGAAGCCTCGTCTTGGAGGGGCGCGCTGCATAGGGTGGATTCACAATTCTTTTGAAGCCCTTTACAGCAAACAGTCGCTTTATATTGGGCAGGACCGTAAGCGACACTACATCCTGCAACTACGCAAGCTTGATGCCACGGTGGTGCTGTGCCGCCACGATGCCGACTGCTACAGCGACTATGACCCACGGTTCAGGCCTGATGTGATATACAATCCCCTGACGCTTACACCAGGGACTCCTTCAGAGGGAACATCGAAGCGGTTTCTGGCCGTAGGGCGCTTCTCAAAATTACACAAGGGCTTCGACCTGCTCATTGATGCCTTCAGCATCTTTGCCAAACACGACGACGAGTGGATGCTTGACATAGTAGGCGAAGGACCAGAGGAGCAGCTCTATCGCGAAAAGATAGCTGCCTACGGACTGGAGCAGCGTGTATTCCTTCATCCGTTTACCACACATATTCAGGACTACTACTCTGGTGCACAGGTCTATGTGCTGTCTTCGCGATGGGAGGGTTTCGGACTGGTCCTGGTGGAGGCCATGGCCCATGGGCTTCCCGTGGTGTCGAGCAACCTGCCCACCAGTTTAGAGATTATGGGCGACTATGGCATCTATTTCGAAAACGGTAATGTGGAGGAACTGGCAAAGAGTCTGCTCCAAGCCACAAGGATTGACTGGAAGAGCAAGTCAAGGCAGGCCTATGCCATAGCACAGCGGTTCAGTGCCGAAAATATCATTGCCCAGTGGAGGGCAATAATCTAAGACGAAACGAGGCGGCTGCACAAGATGATGCAGCCGCCTCGTTTTATTAAGAAGTCTTGAAGTAATTATTCCTCAGAGTCAATGTCGGCATCAACATCGCTGTCAGCATCATCATCATTGTCTGATATGCCCCAGGCTGCATTAAGCTCAACCATTACCATGCGTCCCATGAGTTCGCCAAGCTTGTCTTGCTGCTCTGTGGTAATGCCTACTTCCGAATTTGCTTCGATAAGGGCATCAGCCTGCTGTTTAAGCTCTTCAACCTTGGCTGCATCGCCAGCTTGCTGAGCCTCCTCAGCCTGAACCACAATGGCCTCATACTGCTGCAGGAACGTCTCACCATCCTTACTGCCACCGCATGATGCAATGGCAAGGCCCATGGCCAGTGCAGCGAAGGCTGTAACAAACATTTTCTTCATTGTCGTGACAATCTCTTTATTTCACTTTCTCAACAATGGCCTTGAAAGCCTCGGGGTTGTTCAGAGCCAGGTCGGCAAGAACCTTACGGTTGATCTCAATGCCGGCTTTTGCCAGGGCACCCATCAGCTTTGAATAGCTGATGCCCTCCATGCGGGCTGCTGCGTTGATACGCTGAATCCACAGGGCGCGGAAGTTGCGCTTCTTGGCGCGACGGTCGCGATAGGCATAGGTCAGACCCTTCTCCCAAGTGTTCTTGGCTACTGTCCAAACATTCTTGCGGGCTCCAAACTAGCCGCGAGTAAGCTTCAGGATTCTCTTACGTTTTGCTCTTGATGCAACGTGATTTACTGATCTTGGCATAGTTTTCTTGCAATTTTAATGTTCGACAATAGGTTTGGATTAACGCAGACACAGCAGATCACGAACCTGCTTCATGTTTGTGGTGTCCACAATGGTGTAGCCTACCAAGTTACGCTTCTGCTTCTTGGTCTTCTTTGTCAGAATGTGGCTGTGGTAAGCGTGATGTCTCTTGACTTTACCTGTTCCGGTAAACGAGAATCTCTTCTTGGCACCGGAGTTTGTCTTAACTTTTGGCATTTTTTTAATTGTTTAATTGTTTAATAATTTAATTATGTATCGGGTGACTACGCATATACCGGGCGCGACACCCTTGCTATTTACTATTTTACTGCTCCTCGGTCTCTGTAAGCTTTTTCAGTGCATCGGCACTTATCTTGGCATTGGCCAGCAAGCCTCCGTTAGCGGGAGTGTCAACGTCAATCTCTTCAACCTGCGGCTTAGTCTCCTTGCCCTTTACGTCGCGCAGCTCTGCCTCGCTGGCTTCGCGATCGCGTGCCTGTTGGCTCTTCTTGGCCACGCCGGCCTTCTTAGGAGCCAGGTAGAGGAACATCTTCTTGCCCTCCAGGCTTGGCATGGACTCAACCTTGCCCACTTCCTCCAGGTCGTTGGCAAAGCGGAGCAGCAGCACCTCGCCCTGTTCCTTGAACAGGATTGAGCGTCCGCGGAAGAACACGTAGGCACGCACCTTGTTGCCTTCCTCCAAGAACTCATGAGCATGCTTCAGCTTGAACTGGTAGTCGTGCTCGTCGGTCTGTGGCCCGAAGCGTATTTCCTTCACCTCCACCTTCACCTGCTTGGCTTTCATCTCCTTCTGACGCTTCTTCTGCTGGTAGAGGAACTTTGAATAGTCAATGAGACGACAAACGGGCGGATTGGCATTGGGAGAAATCTCCACCAAGTCCACGCCCTGCTGGCGGGCCATGTCAAGTGCTTGTTTTGTAGGCATTACCGTTGAGCCGCTCTCGCCCACGATGCGCACCTCACGAACACGAATCTGCTCGTTTATGCGGTATTGGTTCTGTTTTTTGTCAGTCTTCATCAAACGTTTATTCAAAATCGGCTGCAAAGTTACGACAAAAGCGGCGAAATGCAAAATAAAAACTGAATTATTTTCGTTATCGCCCTCATTTTTCTTTACTTATGAAGATTTTTTAGGCTATAATTTCCCCAATAGAATTTTATTTTGTATTTTTGCAGCGAATATTTTGTCAAGGAACGAAAACATGAACAACAAAAAACACAGCGCAGGCTCTGTTATCCTTGCCATCCTCGCCGGGATGATTTCTACCGGCTGTACCGTAGACGCCTACGACAAGGGTGAGGGACAATATTCCAACTTGACTGCAGAGTTGGTGCAGGCAAGGGTTGGAACCGACAAGAGCATCACGCAGGTGCTGACAGACCGGGGAGAGGCCCTGCGCATGGAGACACCTGCAACAGCAAAATGGATTGAGAAGGGCGACACAACATACAGGGCCCTGCTATATTATAATATTGTGGAAGATGGCTTGGCAGCCCCCGTCAGCATAAGCCGCGTGGGGGTGCTCGCTCCGCGTGACAGCATTAAAGGGGCCATGAAGACCGACCCGCTCTACGTGGAAAGCGTGTGGAAAGCCCGCAACGGCCAGTACCTTAACATGAGGCTGCGTCTGCTCACCGGCTCTACCGACGACGAGAAAGCCATACACACCATCGGCCTGCTGCGCGACACCTTAGCCAGCACTGCCACCCACCAGCACATGACGCTGTACCACGACCAAGGGGGCATGCCGGAGTACTACTCTACCGTGACCTACGCCAGCATACCGCTGAGCAGCGTCACAGCCGACAGCATCACCATAACTGTAAACACCTACGACCGTGGCCTGGTAAAACACACCGTGGCACTGAAAGACTTATAAACAAACCAAAAACAAACAGACATGATAAAGATTGGAATACTCGGAGCCGCAGGCTATACAGGCGGCGAACTGCTTCGTCTGCTGGTTAACCACCCGGAGGCAGAGATAGTCTTTGCCAACAGTGAGAGCAACGACGGCAACCTGATTAGCGATGTACACGAGGGCCTGCTCGGCGAATGTGCGTTACGGTTTACCCGTAACGACGACTTCTCGCAGGCCGATGTGCTGTTCTTCTGCTTCGGACACGGCAAGAGCCGCCAGTTCCTTGAGGAGAACCACATTCCCGAGGGTGTGAAGATAATAGACCTGGCACAGGACTTCAGGATAAAAGCCGAAGGCAACGACTTCGTATACGGTCTGCCAGAGATAAACCGCGAGGCCATACGCAAGGCCTCCCACCTGGCCAACCCCGGATGCTTCGCCACCGCCATACAGCTGGGCCTGCTGCCGTTGGCCAAGGCCGGCCTGCTCACCCACGACATCAGCGTGAACGCCATAACAGGCTCTACCGGAGCCGGACAGAAGCCCGGGGCCACCACGCACTTCTCGTGGCGCTCGGACAACATCTCAGTATATAAGCTCTTTGCCCACCAGCACCTGCACGAGATTTGCCAGACGCTGAACATACTGAAGCCTGAGGGTGCTCCCCACGTTGCCGACACACTGAACGAGGGATACACCCCCGACGGCATCACCGTGGACTTCATTCCCTACAGGGGCGACTTCGCAAGGGGAATCTTCTGCACGGAGGTGGTGAAGCTCGACACTGACATGACGGCCGACGCTGTGGCGCAGCTCTACCGCGACTTCTACCAGGAGGCCGCCTTTACCCACTACTCTGATAAGGCTCTCGACCTGAAGCAGGTGGTAAACACCAACAAGGCCCTGGTCCACACAGAGGTGTTCGGCCGCAAGGTTGTAGTCACCAGCACCATTGACAACCTGCTGAAGGGTGCCGTTGGACAGGCCGTGCAGAACATGAACCTGATGTTCGGCCTTGACGAGCGCACTGGCCTCAGGCTGAAAGCCTCGGCATTCTAAATTGAGCAATTCCAGGAGTAGCTGCCGGGCTTCAGCGTTACCAGCATGCCGCTGTCTGCCTGCATGGTGACAACGCCGGGAGCCAGCTGCCTGACTATTCTGAGCTGCCAGATGCCTGCCTGCTGTAGAGTACAGAAAGCTGTTGCCCCGCCCTCAATGACAAGATGGGCGGGCTGATGCCTCTCCATGAGCCATGCCGCCATACGCCCCATCTGCAGGCGCAGGTGCAAAGCAGAGTCATGGCCTGTAAGATGGTTGTAGCCGATACAGAGCACCACGCCCCCCTGTCCACCCT
Organism: Prevotella sp.; assembly: GCA_017455495.1. Classification (GTDB taxonomy): domain Bacteria; phylum Bacteroidota; class Bacteroidia; order Bacteroidales; family Bacteroidaceae; genus Prevotella. Next base: position 9,920 of record JAFTAR010000025.1, on the reverse strand, counting down.
CGTATTTAGTCAGCGCGTCAGCCTGCCAATCAGTCAGGTCACAGCCGCCTTCATACACTGCCAGCGGCATGGCCGACGCCGGTTGCTGCCAACTGTCAATACGGCTTTGCGTACTTCCGCAGAGAATCAAAGTTTTGTCCTCAGAGAACGGCGTTGCTGTCTTTCTGTCAGCAGGTGTAACAGTCTCCCCCTTCTGGGTGGCAGTGAGATGGGCTTTAAACAAGTCGGCAGCTCCGGCCATTATGGTGTCGCTGTCTGTACCGGCCACTATTGCCGCGATGTCAGCCTCACTTGTATCGTCGGGCATCATTATCCCTGTAGCCTCGGCATCGGGGAAGCGCTCGCGCAGCACAGAGGAGAAGGCAGGAAACTCCGGGTCGGTGGCAAAGGCCGTCTCCGCAAGGGGTTTCAGAGTCTTCTCATCTTTTATATAGTATATGCCGTTCCTGATGATACGCCCCTTCGACGGGTTGGCAGGCATATACACCGCCTTGCCCTTGCCGGCACACCGCATCAACTGGCGCAGCTCGGCCACCACATGGCCACGCAGAGCGGAGTCCACCTTCTTGAAGATGGTGGCCGATTGCAGTACTGCCTTCAACGCCCCGGCCACGCGCTTCGTCTCGGCCACAGCCTCTGCCTCCGTCATGGAGCGGGTGTCGGTAGCCACTACCAGAACATCGGCCTCCCCCACCCCATTGGCAGTCAAGTCCGTCTCTGGGCTGGCAACAACGAGGTGGGTGCTCAGGCCACAGCTCCATGCTATGCCAGCAAGCTCGGCAGCACCCGTCAGGTCATCGGCAATGACAATCCTTCTCAAGTCTAACATTCGCTCAACTTAATTTGGAGTTAAGTCTTTAACCCCTTTACTTAATTTCCCCCTTCCTGCTAATGGCCATGCGTGTGGCATAGTCAATAGACAGCACCATAGCGCTGTCGTTGGCAATGCCGCGACCTGCCACGTCGAAGGCCGTGCCATGGTCCACAGAGACGCGGATTATGGGCAGGCCAAGGGTGATGTTCACTCCGCTGGCGCTCTCCATCTTGCCCGTCTCCTTGTTCCACTGGAAGGCACACACCTTAAGGGGAATGTGGCCCTGGTCGTGATACATGGCCACCACGCCGTCGTACTTCCCGCTGCGGGCCTTGGCAAACACGCTGTCTGGCGGCACAGGTCCGTCCACGTTCATGCCACGGCCCTTCAGCTCCTCCACGGCGGGTATTATTTCCTCGGCCTCCTCCCAGCCAAACATGCCGTTCTCGCTGCTGTGGGGGTTCAGGCCGGCAATGCCTATGCGCGGCTCGCTGATGCCAAACTGCCGGCAGGCATCCTCTATCAGCTCAGCACAGGCTATGATGCGGTCTTTCTTCACCAGGTCGCAGGCCTTGCGCAGCGACACGTGAGTAGAGACATGAATAACGCGGATGTTCTCGTCGGCCAGCATCATGGCATACTTCTTAGTATTGGTGAAGGTGGCGTAGATCTCGGTATGGCCGGCGTAGTGGTGGCCGGCCAGGTTCAGCGCCTCCTTGTTCAGCGGGGCGGTGACGGTGCCGTCCACCTCGCCCGCCATGGCCAGGTCAATAGCCTTGCGTATGTACTGGAAGGCAGCGTTGCCACACTGTGCCTGCACTTTTCCAAACTCAAAAGTTTCCATGTCAACGCACTTCAGGTCGAGCACGTCTATGGTTCCCAGTTCAAAACGTGCCTGGCTAACCTCGCTGACAGCGTTCACCTGCATGTCAAGGCCGAGCAGCTCCACGGCTTTCTGCATAATGGCGGCATCGCCCATCACTATTGGGCGGCACTTCTCGTAGGTCTCTTTCCTGTTCAGGGCGCGCACCGTTATCTCCGGGCCTATGCCGGCAGGGTCGCCCATGGTGATGGCTAATATTGGTTTCATTCTATTGGTGTTTTTATCTATAACGGCATTTCGACTCTCAATACAGCGAGTTATATATGTCGCGGGCGTCCTGTTCGGTCACCTCGCGGGGATTGTTCTTAAGCAGGCGCTGCACCTGCATGGCGGCAGTGGCCATGGCAGGAACGGCCGTCTGAGGTATGTTCAGGGCAGTAAGCTTCTGCGGTATGCCCACCTTGGCTGCCAGCTGGTAGATGAAGTCCACGCCGCGCTGGGCTGTCTCCTCGGCTGTGGCGCCTTCGGGCAAACCGAAGGCCACGGCCACCTGGGCATAGCGCTTTGGGCAGGCGGGGGTGTTGAAACGCATCACGGAGGGCAGCAGAATGGCGTTGCTCAGGCCGTGGGGGATGTGGAACTCACCACCAAGTGGATAGCTGAGGGCATGCACGGCGGCGGTGTTCACCGGCCCTAAGCACAGGCCGCCATAGAGCGAGCCGAGGGCGAGGGCTTCGCGTGCCTCCTTGTCCTGCGGATTGCCGACGGCCTTCTCCAGGTTGGCAGCAATGAGCTGTATGCCTTTCAGGGCATAGATGTCCACACAGGGGTGTGCAAACTTGTTGGTATATGCCTCTATGCAGTGGGTCAGGGCGTCCATGCCTGTGTCGGCCGTCACCTTTGGCGGCACGGTCCATGTCAGCTGCGGGTCCACATAGGCAGCATCGGCCAGGAGGAAGGGACTTACAATGCCCTTCTTCAGGTGGTCGCGCTCGTCAAGGAGAATGGCGTTGGGGCTCACTTCGCTGCCAGTACCTGCCGTGGTTGGCAGGCAGGCCATCCACAGTCCCCTTGCCTTTATCAAGCCAGTGCCGAAGCAGTCTTCTGCCTTCTGCTGGCTGTTTGCAAAGGCACTCACCAGCTTTGCCACGTCAAGCACGCTACCGCCTCCTATGCCTGCCACGCTGTCGGCCCCAAAGCTGCGGGCCTTGTCAAGGATGGTGTTGAAGTCGGTCAGGGTAGGCTCGGCGGTGATGCCGTCCTCCACCTCTATGGCCACGCCGCCTTGGGTCAATGTCTGCAGGGTTTCCTCTATGAGGGGCCTTATGGGCGGTGCGGTAAGTACAAAGAGGCGTCTCAGCCCCGTTGCCAGGTATTCGGTTGCAAAGGTCTTGATGCAGCCCGTGCCAAACACTATTCTCTGTGGTTGCAGTAAGGTGATAGGTTTCATGTTGCTTATTATTTATAATAATATACTATTTTCTGATTCTCAGCACCGGAGCAATCTGGTTCACCGGTTCCGGCAGCTGCACCACGAGGCCTTCGGCCGTCTGGCGTGCAGGCAGCCGTCCATAGCCAAGCAGATGGACGGACGTGATTCTCTTTCTGAAGTCTGGGTTGCCCTTTGCCAGCGAACGTATCACGAGGCGGCCCTCAGGCGGCCACCCCATTGCAGTGGCATAGAGGTATTTGTCTGTCTGGTTGAAGCGTATGTCCTGCCAGTCAATGTCGGCATACTGTCCGTCGTTGAAGCCCTGTGCGTTCATTGCTATCACGCGCTCTGCCACGGGGCCCTCGCCAAACCTCACCCACGGCCTTGTGTTGAAGATGCTCTCGCCGTTGGGAGTCATCCACGCCTCCAGGTCGTCGAGAATCCTGGCCTCCTTGTCATCGTATGTGCCGTCGGCCCTGAGGGGAATGCTCAGCAGCAGGTTGCCGTTTTTCGACACTATGTCCACGAGCTGCCTCACCACCGTGGCGGCACTCTTGTAGCGGTTGTTCTCATAGACGCTGGTCCTGTAGTGCCAGTTGCCTATGCAGTTGCAGGTCTGCCAAGGTTCGGGAATTATCTCGTTCGGAGCACCGCGCTCCACGTCCCATGTCAGTGCCTGACGCTGTTCCTCGCTTAGAATCTTGCCAAACACCACGCTGCGTGGATTACGGTTGTACATGTGGGCCGCAATGCGCAGACCGCAGTCGCTAAGCGGATAGAACGGCAGCACCGTTACGTCGAAGTAGACAAGGTCTGGGTTGTAGCGGTTTATGGCATCGAGGGTGCGGTCGTAGAAGTTGGTGACAAACTCCCTTGACGGTGGGCAGGCGCCATTGCTCCAGTCCCACTGGCCGTGGATGGCGGAGTTGTCCCACGAGCCCTTGCTCATAGGGTGGTTCTGCTGGTACAGCATCTGCGGGTCCAGGCCTTCCCACCACTTGCCCTGTCCGTCCTCCTTGGTCAGGTTGCCGTCGTACCACACTCCTGCCTTCGGGCCTTCCAGGTCGTAGCGCTGTGCCGGCTCGTACCAGGTCCAGGCATGGTCGGCATGGAAGGAAATTCCAAGCGGCAGGCCATATTTGCGTGCAGCCTGTGCCCAGCCTTCCAGGATGTCTCGCCTGGGGCCGATGTTCTGCGAGTTCCAGGGCTGATACTGCGAGTCCCACAGGTCGAAGTTGTCGTGGTGGTTGCCAAGGACGAAGAAATACTGTGCTCCGCAGCGCTTGTATCGCGCCACCAAGCTGTCGGGGTTCCAGTTCTCGGCACGGAACAGCGGCAGCACGTCCTTGAAACCAAACTCCGACGGGTGGCCGTAGTGCTCCACGTGCCAGCGGTACTCACGGCTGCCCTCCATGTACATAGAGCGGGCCATCCAGTCGCCGCTGCCCTCCACGCACTGCGGTCCCCAGTGTGCCCATATTCCGAACTTGACGTTTCTGAACCACTCAGGGGTCTGGTGTGTCCGCAGCGACTCCCATGTAGGCAGGTATCTTCCCGTCTGCATCTGCTCGTGCTCCTCCGACACGGGAATTCTGTAGCTTTGCTGTGCCGCTACTGGCAGCACGGCCAGCAGCAGAGAAATCAATGACAGCTTCTTCTTCATCATCATAGCAGTTAATTTGTATAGTATAGGTCCTGGCGTTAAGGCTTTTTTCTTCTGTTTGTTTCCGTGGTTTCGAAAAGAGTGCTGCAAAGTTACGAAAAGTTGAAAGCAAAACAAAAGAATTTATTCTTTTTTTGCCGAGACGGAGTAAGTTCTCCATCTTTGATGGCAAAGTTACGAAAAAAAAGTAGGAGGTAAACACTTATCAGAGGTGTTCACTTGTCCTCTCACACCACCGTTATGCCAACGTTGGAGTTACATTGCGGCATACCCTGCAAGCAACTTAAACGGAAGTACAAGTACGGATATAGAACTAAGCGATTTTTGTACATATAGCAAATGATATTCATTTAAATCGTCGGTTTTTGCAACTTTTAAGTGGCTTTTGTCTTTATTTTATGAGGAATTTTGTAATTTTGTGGCATTAATCTAAAATTGTTATAAAGCAACAAACTAAGATTATGAACGAAAAGAAATTCTTATCCTACCTAAAGCAATACCACCAATGGCTTGTTGCTCACCAAGAGAAGGCTACTGAAGAATTAGCAGAGCGTGAGGCACATGCCAAAGAGATGCAAAAATATAACAAGGCTCGTCTTCAGAGTATGACGGAAGAAGATGTTTACAATCTGCTGTCGCCACTTTGGGCTATGGGCATGTGGGGCAATAAGCACTATAAGGTAGACAACCTGATAGAGACCAATAGCATTGAACTGATTCGTGCCCAGTTCGCCAACTTGCTCTATGGAAAGGATTCGCTTGCCAAGCGTTGGGATGAGTTCCGCCAGAAGATAAAAGGTATTGGTCCTGGCATCATGAGTGAGATACTGAACAAGGCGTTTCCTGATGAGTGCATTCTCTGGAATAGTAAGACAAAAACAGGCTTCACCATTCTTGAAGTACCCAACACGCCCAAATACGACTCGGCAATGGATGGCAAGATGTACGCCTATCTATCAGAGTGTGGCAAGAAAATGCTGAACTACGCTAAAAGCAAGGGGTACAATGACTTGGAAAACCTGATAGCCCTTGACTATTTCATTTGGCAGGAAGTACAGAATGACATCGACGAGCCGGAAGCGGTAGGTGTGGTTGAGGTGCCAAAGACCAAAAAGGAGTCTGGCTTCATTCATAACGACATACGAGATAAGATTAAAGACATTGGCGAATGTTTAGGCTTTAAGGCGACGACTGAGGTTGCTGTGGCCAATGGCGCAAGAGTCGATACCGTTTGGGAAGTATCCATTGGTAACATGGGCAGAATCATCTATGTTTTTGAGGTGCAAACTTCTGGTTCTATCGACAGCCTCATCCTTAACTTGATGAAAGCTAAGAACAACAAGGCTGTGCAAGGCATTGTTGCCGTATCCGATGCAGCCCAGTTGGAAAAAATCAAGAAAGAAGTAGAGTCATTAGATGACATCAAGAAAGACATCAAGTATTGGGACTACACCGAAGTACTTGAAGTCCACGAGGCTTTGCAGAAAGCCAACGAGAGTATTAACAAATTAGGGCTTGTGCCTATGAGTTTATAATAATGTTATGACAACAACAAAGAAGATAAACGCAAACGGAACTGAAATATCCGTATTGCTGCAAGGAAACGAAAACGACTATATTTGTCTGACCGATATAGCCAGATTTAAAGACAATCAGCGTACTGACTACATTATCCAAAATTGGATGCGTGCTCGCAACACTATAGAGTATCTTGGCGTGTGGGAGCAATTGCACAATCCCAATTTTAATCCCATCGAATTCGATGGGTTTAGAAACCAATCTGGATTAAATTCGTTTTCTCTTACCCCGAAGGAATTGGACTGGCATGTGTGACACGGCATTCATTTCTCATAGAACGGGAACGCGTAGAGTGAGATAAAGTAATAGTATTATTCGCAAAATATTTATACCAAATGAAACTTAATAAACATATATTTACAGAAAAAGAAAAGTTATCTGAATTTGACAGATGGATAACTCCCTCTCTTGGTGATATCAAGGATAGCATTGAGTTTAGCAAGGCATTAGCAGGACTTGAAGATGGCTTTAATTCTTTGTCAGATTATACCAATGGCTTTTCTACATTAGAGAAATGTTCTTCTTATAGTATTGCTGAGAAGATGACTTCTTCTATCAGTCAGGTTGCTGATATTCAAAATCATTTGGCAAACGTATTCAATGCCATACTCTTATCGACGGGTAAGACGGACAACAATCTTAAATGTCAATATCCCCTCGTATTAAACAAACTTTATGAAAGTGGGGAGATCCCTGCATGTAAGAACGGGGAACTAATACTTATAAAGATTCCACGTGTTTTTGATTTAGATAAAGTTATCAAACATTTTGAAGCTTTATCGCCTTATCAAGATATGTTTGCTCCACAATTGAAATCATATCTTGATCTATTACTAAGTGATGAGCAATACGTATCACAACTATACTCTCTAGGCATATCATATTGTAAACTAAAAGAAAATGGAGATGGTTCAAATCTTTTGGCTTCAATTGCAATTTTCCAATCACGAGGTTCAATTACGGCAAAAGCAGGACATGAGCCTGAACGCAGACTTCGTTCCTACATGGCAGATTGGGGTCTGAATGTCGGAACTGATTATAATAATGATGATATAGATATTTACGAATTGCTTGGTATTAAAAAGAAGAAGAACGACAAGGCGCGTAAATACGACTTTATAGTACCTTTCCGCTCAAAATCGGAAGGAAAGAAACTTTTTGTGCAGTGCCAATTCTATGCTGGCGATTCTGGAAGTGTTTCTCATAAAGTTGTTGATCAGACGGATGCATCTCGTAAGCAGACATTAAAGTTTTATCCCAATGCAGTATTTGTAGAGTACTTGGACGGTGCTGGCTATTTTTCTTCATTGAACGGTGATTTGAAGAAGATGCTGGCAAAGAAAACAACTAAGGCTTTCTTCCAAGTTAGGACAGCCCCAGTGAAATTTAGGCGTGAATTACAGGAAATTGATTTTTTGACACCGCTTGAAATAGAGCATGCTATTTTAGCAGGAAACAATACTGAGGTAGAACTTGTAGACTTCTTACAAGCACAAGGATACGATAAGGAAGAGATTTACAGAAGTATTGGTGTTTGCAAAGAGGCAAACTTCTTACACTTCAATAACTATAAATATGCAATAAAAGAGGGACGAAGAGACATCATTATAAAATATTGTTTCCTTGACTGCATCGCCAATTTTGGCCATTCCGTAAATGTGAGCAAAGAAAAAGGCATACTCTATGTGCCAGGATTCTCGAATAATTGGGGAATGAGCCAAACAAGTCTATTAGAAACTTTCAACAGAGAATTCCCTGACATAGAGTTGTCTGCAAAAGACATCTTGGAAAAGATTGAGTGGTTGATTGACAACGAATTTGTAATATTGAAATAAGAAAAATATAATGAACTTGAAGCAAGCAATAGTAGAAAGCATAGAAAAATCGGGAGTCGCCATACTTCCACCGATGGATGTAAAGGACTCCATGGAATTGCTTATAAAGAATGGTATCAAAGCAAAGACGAGTATTCTTGACCCTTGGTACAACAAAGGCATTGGTGGAGTATTGCCTGATGCCGAGTATGATGAATTTATACGAACACTTCTCAATCAGAGTGCAATAACGAGTGATATTCTTTATTTGTGGGGCTTTCCTGAGGTCATAGGCCCCTATGTTCGTTTCGCTCCTGACAAATTTAAAATGACAGCATGGCTAACATGGTTCTATAAGAATTGCCCATCCGTCATACGTGGATGGAGATCGAGCCAAAACGCCTGCATACAATTTACGAAAGAAGGAGCCAGTTTGCACCCAGAGAATTTTCTCAACCCAGAGCAGGAACTTAGGTTTGATGAAGGCAAAATGAGATTCATTCCTGGCCCGACAAGCGTGATAGAAGCTCCGCTAATAGTCGGGTTCGTAGGAAAAAATGAACGCACAAGGCATCCCTCTCAAAAACCAGAGGCTGTTTTTGAGCGAATCATCTTAATGAGTACTAAGAAAGGCGATACTGTTATTGACTTAATGGCAGGCTCTGGAACTACTGGCAGCGTAGCCAAAAAGCATCGTCGTGCGGCCATCTTGTGTGACAGTAATGAAGAGTATATTGCTATGATTGAACAAAGACTCCATCAAAAGCGCATTCACATAGAAGAAAATAGTGATATTGCAGTATAACGACAATAGAAGACAAGTCTGCTTCTGTGAGCAAAGTGCGTTAGAGTTACTGGTTAACTCTCAAGAGTTAGTGGGAAACTATAATACACTTAGTGGGTAACTCAAATGAGGTAGTTTAAAATTAATATTGTAACTTTGCAAGCGCAAGAAGAAAAGCGATATGAAAGAGGACAAGACAATACAGACGACGATGTCGACTCTCATAGATGATGTAAGAAGCATAGTTGAGAGTGGCTTACGAAAAGCATATCAGAATGTCAATGCGATAACCGTTCTCACTTATTGGCAAGTGGGAAGGCGTATCGTAGAGGAGGAACAGCAAGGAGCGAGAAGGGCTGAATACGGTGCTCAAATTATCAATGTACTTTCTGCGAATTTGCGCAGAACATATGCTAAAGGATATACTTCTCGTGATTTACGGGCCTATCGTCAATTCTATCTGTGCTTCAACGATTTAGAGATTTGGTACTCGCGAGTGCCAAATCTTACATGGACACATTTTCGTACCCTTCTTTCCGTCACAAACAATGATGCTCGATATTGGTATGTAAAGGAGGCTTCTCGTCAGGATGTTGGGCAGATGGATATGTATGTGCGGATGTTTGATGACTTGAAGCGTACTGAGGGTGATAATCCGACCATTGGTCTATTACTATGTTCTGAGACCAGTGAGGATATTGCACGTTACTCTGTTCTTCACGACAGCAAACAGCTATTTGCGTATTCCGGCGATAGCCGTTCACCAATTCCGATGATATCCGTTCACTCGGTTGGTGATTTACTCTATCGGCGGCAAAGTTAATACTTTTTTCTGAGACTCTCGCCTTTCAGCTCAAATCTTTTTGATTTATGGCAACATCTATTAATTCATAAATTCGAGTGGAAGCCGTTCCGTTAGACTCGCTTCTTGCGGAATCTCACCCTCATCAGAGGGTTACGGCTCGCGATAGTGTTCGTTTATCCACTCATTGACATGCTTTTTTTGACGATT
>JAFTAR010000024.1 GCA_017455495.1 Prevotella sp. | reverse complement strand
TTATTTTATATCTTTGTAGGCGATGTTCCTCCAGACGGCAAGACGGAGGGCCACACGACAAGAACAATACTATACAATCTTCTAAACCTATGGACAAATATTCCGAACTCCTATCCGAACTGCCGTTCGACCTGCTACACATAGCACAATCGTTCGCCAACGACAACAAGTCGCCAAAGATTGAACCCGCCCACCTGCTGCGCGGCCTGCTGCACAAGAGTGCCGGCATGGTGAACTACATCGAGGACACCCTTGACGAGGACTACTACTACCTCGTAGACTGGGCCGACATGCGCATGAAGCAGTGCGACAAGTCGCCCTACCCCATGAAGGGCATTGAGCTCTCGCGCGATGCCCAGAACGTGGTGAAGGAAGCCAAGGAGATAGCCGACAATGCCGGCCTTGCCGCCATTGACGGCCCCTGCCTCCTGGCATCCCTGGTAAGCCCCGGCGTCGGCTTCAGCTACGACCAGCTGAAGACTCTGCCCCTACAGCCCGAGAAGATAAAGAAGCAGATTGGCAGTGGTGCCCCCGTGAAGCCCGCCGCCGCCAGCACTTCAGCTGCAAGTGCCGGAAGCGGTTTTGCAGCCTCAGCCGACAACGACTACTGCGCCGACATGCTTGCCGAGCTGCCCGAAGCCGCCATCATAGGCTTTGACAGCGAGGTGCGCTCCATGACCGAGGTGCTGGCCCGCAAGGACAGGGCCAACCTGCTCCTCGTGGGTGAGACGGGCGTGGGCAAGACAAGCCTCATACAGGCAATACTGCAGCGCGTGCGCGACAAGAAGGTGCCTGCTTCCCTTGAGGCCCTGCAGCCCTTCGAGCTTGACCTCATCGCACTGTCACAGGGCGTGAGCTACAAGGGCGAGATAGAGGACCGCTTCAAGCAGGTCACAGAGCAGCTCGCACAGCAGACACAGCCGCTGCTTGTCATAGAGAACTTCCACCGCGTGGAGGACAAGCAGTCTACGCTCAACGGCGTGCTGCCCGGCCTGAAGAAGCTGCTGTCAAAGAACCAGCTCCAGGTGCTCATCACCAGCACCGTGGACGGATATACCAAGGACATAGAGAAGGACAAGGAACTTACCGCCTTCTTCGAGAAGATCACTGTTGAGGAGCCTACCGAGCAGCAGGCCATAGACATCATCAAGGCCAAGCGCCAGAGCTATGAGGAGTTCCACCACCTGCCCATCGACGACGAGGTGCCTGCCGAGATAGTACGCTTAGCCAAGCGCTACATGCCCGACCGCCGTCTGCCGTCATCGGCCCTCGACCTCCTGGACCGCGCCATGGCTTCCACGAAAATCAACAACGAGCTTGCCGCCCTCAATGCGGGCGAAGGTTCTGCCATCGCCGAGAAGCTGGAGAAGGATGCCGTCCGCGACGTGGTGGCCAAGATGACCGGCATACCCATGGGCAACATCCAGAGCGAGGAGCGCGAGAAGCTGGGCAATGCCGAGCAGATTCTGCACCAGCGCGTAGTAGGCCAGAGCCACGCCATCAAGAGCATCCTCGATGCCATCTTCGAGAGCCGCTCAGGCCTTAACAAGAAGGGCCAGCCCATGGGCTCGTTCTTCTTCCTCGGCCCCACCGGTACTGGTAAGACCGAGCTGGCAAAGAGCCTTGCCAACTTCCTCTTCGACGACGAGACGGCCATGCTGCGATTCGACATGTCAGAGTACAAGGAGGAACACTCTGTTGCCCTGCTCTACGGTGCACCTCCGGGATACGTAGGCTATGAGGAGGGTGGCCTGCTGGTCAACCAGATTCGCCAGCACCCCTACAGCGTGGTGCTGTTCGACGAGATTGAGAAGGCCCACAAGAGTGTGTTCGACCTCTTCCTGCAGATTCTGGACGAGGGCAAGCTCCACGACCGTCTGGGCCGCGTGGGCGACTTCTCGAACTCGCTCATCATCTTCACCTCCAACATCGGCTCGGAGTATATCTTCAAGTCGTTCGGCGAGGGCAAGGTGCCCACACACGACCAGCTGCTCGAAGTGATGCAGGGCAACTTCCGACCGGAGTTCCTGGCCCGACTGACAGAGATCGTGCCCTTCTCGCCCATCACCACCGAGATGATAAACCGCATCTTCGACATCCACATAAAGAATCTGCTGAAGACCCTCAACGAGCAGAACATAAAGCTCGTCATTGACGACTCTGCCCGCAAGTACGTCACCAGCGTAGGCTTCAACGCCCACTACGGAGCACGCCCCATCCTCGGCATCATCCGCAAGGAGATACGCCGTCCGCTGTCAAAGCTCATCATAAGCGGCGACATACAGCCGGGCGATACAGTCACCATGAAGTACGACGAAGAGAAGAAGCAGATAAACTGGGACATTGACGACGGACAGCCCGAACCGGCAGCAGCCGCAGAGCCTGCCGCAGCACCAGAGCCTGCGCCGGCAGAGGAAAAGCCGAAGAAGGCAAAGGCCGCCAATAAAGACGACAAGGCAGAGGAGCCAGCAGCAGCTGAATAAAACAAGCTAAAGGCAGATACACATTATTTATATATATCATTAACCGTAAAAAGCAACAACTATGGCAAGAAAAACTGTTATTACCAAGGTGCTCGACGCCGAGGCACAAGACGGCATCATCGAATTCCCGCAAAACCGGGCACTCTATGCCGACCAGTTCACTGACGAGGCTCCCCAGAGCGATGAGGACCGCGAAGGCTTCAAGGCCAAGAGCATGAAAGACGTGTTTGAGCACTACCAGCCCAGCAAGAAGGGCATCGCACTCGAGAACGAAGAGGGCGGAGCCGTCTATGAGGACTTCGACTTCAAGTCTATCAAGGACTTCGAGGACGACGCTCTCATTGAGAACAGCGAACTGCTGAGCCAGGCCAAGGGAAGCATTGACGCCTACAACAGTGTAATCCGTCAGCTTGAGAAGAACAAGACCCTGCGCAACACCCTCAAGGACGAGGCTGCACGCGGCAACCTCAAGAACGCCCTCAAGGCACTGCTCGCCGAACTCGACGAAGCAGAGTAAAAAAAAACTCAAATCTCAAACCTCAAATCTCAATTCATCATGGAAGAGAAGAACGAACAGCTGGGCAATGCCCCTGAAAAGGACGACGAGGCTCGCGAGCAGCTCAAGAGAGGCATAAAGGAACTCGGCGACCGCAAGTAAGACGTACAACGTCACAAAGACACTTTAGTTTTCTTAGTTTAACAACACATTAAAACCATTAAGACAATGGCAGCAGAAGAACTGAAAAAAGAAGCTCAGGGCGAAGCATTGCAACTTCGCGAGAGAGAAAAGATAGAAAACCCTGCCGAGCTGCTGCAGAACAGCCTCGGAGGTCTTGACAAATTCGGAGGATTCCAACTGCTCAAGGGCCTCATCAAGGGCGTTGAGAACATGGACCCAAGGCGCAAGGCCGTGAAGAACATCTTCCTCACCGATGCCGCTTATGCCGACAACCGCAAGAAGCTCAAGAACGAGCTGGAGCTGTGGGTGAACATCCTCGACGAGGGCGGCACCGACCCCATGGAGATTATCGAGCAGTGCAAGGCCAAGCTGGCCAAGACCGAGGCTAACCTCAAGAACAACCTCTTCGCCATCCACGACGAGATTCAGAAGCTCGAAATCACCTACCGTGCTCTTGACTCCTTCTTCGCCAACGCAGGACAGGGCAAGATTGACTGCCTCACACTGATGAACGTGAACAAGGAAGAGCTGGAGTATCACGACTCTGAGGACACGCTGGCCATCCGCGACGAGCTGGAGAAATACTACGACCGTCTGAGCCTGAAGAACAACTACTCACTGCTTGTGGTGCCTGGCTATCTGGGCGACAGCAGCGTCATACGCATGTGGGCCGACACTGCCTACCGCAACAAGGTCATCATGCTCACCGACTTCAAGGACTCGCTGAACTTCTCCATGCTTAAGGACGAGCTTGACGATGCCAACATGCAGAGCCAGGACGCCAAGATGGCCAACATGGTTATGACGGCCAACTACATCCTGGGCCGCAAGAAGAGCGAGCTGGCAGGCGAGGACGACGACCTCTACATCCCTGCCTCTGCCGCACTGGCCGGACGCATGACCAACACCGAGGAGATTGTCATAGCACAGGGTGCCGCAGGCAAGAAGTACGGCACGCTCTCCAACGTGAAGGGTGCACGCATGGACCTCAGGAAGAGCGAGATTGCAGCCCTCATCGACCAGGGCGTTATTCCTATGGTGGAAGAGGACGGCCGCACCATGGCCTTCTCAAACCGCTCACTCTACAACGGCGCCACGCTCGGACTCCAGGAGTACCCCATCGTCCGCGTGTTCGACTGGATCGGGAAGGTGTTCCAGAACTTCTTCAACGACGAGGCCTTCATCAACTGGAACTCCAGCGTCAAGGCAGAGCTGCAGCAGGCCGTACACGACTTCCTCAGCGACTACAAAGGCCCGGGCAAGCTCATTGAGAACTACAACCTCAAGGGCATCAACCAGGATCCCAAGACCAAGGACATCAAGATTGAAGTGGAGCTGAAGCCTTTCTTCGCCGCAAAGAACTTCTTCATCGAGCTCACCGGCCACAACGGACAGGCCGGCGTGGAGTGGGACCAGAACGTGTCGTAAGCAACATGCTCGGATAGCTAAAAAGAGTTAAGCGGGGATAGATTACGGTCCCCGCATGACTCTCTACTAAAGACAGGCAACACTAAATTATTAATCATTTTAAAACAACTCAAAACACTATGCCAACAAGAACCGTAACCATCAATGCCGACGGCATTGCAGAGCGCGAGGTAATGTATGTACGCTATGAACTGAACCAGCAGACCGACGTTGAGGGACAGCCCACCGGCACCACACGCGGCGGCAAAATCTGGGTCAAGGTAAAGTCAAACGACGACGGCAACACCGACCTCTTAGAGTGGATGTGCGACACCTACATGTCTAAGTCGGGCACCATCAGCTACCCCAACCGCCAGGGAGGCGAGATGAAACATCTTGACTTCAAGGAGGGATACCTCGTGGAGTATGCCGAGACCTACGACAACAAGAACGAGATTCAGCAGTTCGAGGAGTTCTGCATCTCGGCCAAGGAGATCTCTATCGGCAATGCTCGCCACAACAACCGCTGGACCATCGACAACTAACCGATGGCCATGAATTGAGGTTTGGGACTTGGGGTTCGTCGCATTGGCTGAATCTCAATTCTCAAACCTCAACTCTCAATTCCCAAATCTCAACCCTCAACTCTCAACCCCCAATCCTCAACTCTCAATCCTCAACCCTTCTCAATGGACTTCCCCAATTTCGACTCATTTATTAACGAGGCGGCATCGAATGCTGCCAATGCTGCCGACAGCCTAAGGAAAACTGCCGAGGGTGCTGCACGGCAGGCTGCCTCACAGGCCCAGAATGCAGCCCAGCAGGCAGGCAGGGCCGCCCAGCAAGCTGCCTCGCAGGCTCAAAATGCCGCCCAGCAGGCAGCACATCAGGCTCAAAACGCAGCACAGAATGTGGCACATCAGGCTCAAAACGCAGCACAGAACGTGGCACATCAGGCACAGAACGCAGCAGAAAATGTGGCACAACAGGCCCAGAATGCAGCACAGCAGGCAGGAAGAGCGGTAAGCAACGCAGCAAACAGCGCAGCCAACGAGGCCGAGCGAATAGCAAGCGAAGCACAGAAAGCCGCCAACGATGCCCTCAACAGTGCACGCCAGCAGGCTGAGGCTGCCGTCAAGGAGGCAGAGTCAGGCATCAACCAAATGGTAAGCCAGGCCGAGAACGGCATGAAGCAGGCTGCTGCCGAGGCACAAGCCACGATGAACAACATCGTCAGCGAGGCAGAGAGCAAAGCCAAGCAGGCTGCCAGCGAGGTAGAGTCGGGACTGAAAAGCACGGCCAGCAGCGCTCAGCAGAGCGTGCAGCAGGCTGTGAGCAGTGCCACCCAGGGCATACAGGACAAACTGTCGGAGGCCACAAACATGGTGCAGAACGTGGCACAAGGTGCCGAGGAGTCGGTGAAGACAGCCGTCACACAGATTGGCGACCAGCTGGGCGACCAGCTCTCACAGGCCGGCAACTCACTCAGCAGCATGGGCCAGGAAGCCATGCAGCAGTTCCAGAGTGCTGCTTCCCAGGCAGAGTCCAAGGGACAGGAAATAATCAACGAGGCACAACAGAAGATAGAAAGCGTAGGCACCGAAATACAGCAGAAGATAGAGAGCGGTGTCAACGCGGTGAAAGACGGTGCCGCAGAACTGGGAACCCAGATAGAAAACATGGCCTCCGAGGCCGCTACGAAGGCAGAGAACTTCCTCAAAGAGGGAGAGGAGAAAGCCAGGCAGGCCATTGAGCAGGGCATGAACAAGCTCGAGGACCTGGGCAACCGCATCAAGGACACCGTAGAGGGTGAAATAGACCAGCTGAAGCAGGACGGCGAGCAGCTTGTCAACGACGTAAAGCAGAAGCTACAGGATGCCGGCAAGGAGCTGAAGAGTGAGTTCGAGAACGCAGGCAAACAGATCAAGGACTCGCTCAAGGAGATAGAGAAGGCCGGAAAGGAAGCCTACCAGCAGATAAAGACACAGGTTGTCGACGGCATCAAGAACGCTGTTGACAGCGCCGTCAACAAGGTTAAGGACAAGGTGACGGGTGCCATCAACAAAGTCACCGACTCAGTGAAGAACAAGCTTGACGATGTCAAGGACAAAGGCCTGAAAGCCCTTGACAACGCCAAGAACACGGTGACGAGCAAGATAAACTCGCTTACCAGCCAGCTGTCAAACAACGCCAAGGCCACAGCACAGAACATTGCAAGCGGCTTCGGCGATGCCTTTACCAACATCAGCGACGCCCCCATCAGCAGGGCCGCCGACATGGCCTCGGCAGCCATGAACAACGTCATGCCGCCGGCATCGGCCACCAACGACAACGATGCCTTCCACGGAAAGATTGTCATCGACGGCAAGAAATACGGAGTGGTGGAGTGCTCATACGAGTTCTCACAGGCATACGATGCCACCGGCAAGCCCTCGGCTCGCCCCCGCGGAGGCAGGATAACGTTCACCATGCCCTCCACCAGCGACGACGACGTATTCTTCTACCGCTGGATGTTTGAGAAGACAAAGACCCACAACGGATACCTGAAGTTCGTGGTGTGGGCACGCCAGAACAAGCGCTGCTTCAAGACCGTCAACTTCGAGGAGGCCTACTGCGTGGAGCTTCGCGACTACTTCAACGACAGCGACTCGAAGCTGATGTACACCACCGTTACTATTGCGGCAAACATCATAAAGGTGGGCGAGAACGACGTGGCCACCTTCGACAACGAGTGGAACAACTAACCAGAGAGAGGCACCCACATGTCAATATCAGTAAAATCCATATCAGTAAGCATAAACGGCGTACAGTCGGAAAAGTTCAAGATAGAGATTGAAGGGGCAAAATACCGCCTTGACGACTTCGTGCTGCGCCAGCGGCTCATGGAACCCTGCATGCTCACCTTCAACCTTCGCAAGGACCCGGAGGAGGACATCAGCGAGGTGCAGTTCTCTGCGTGCAGCACCATCATTGGCAAGGATGTCACCATGACCATGCAGACCGACTCCATGGAGCTCTCCATGAGCGGCTTCACCGACAGCGGCAAGAACGCCCAGCTGGAGTTCGAGGGTTTTGTCACCTCGGCCCATGCCAGCCGCTTCGAGAGCGAGTATGTCATTCAGGTGGAGGCCCTCTCCAAGGACGCTGCCCTCATCGACCACCCCGACTGCCACGTGTACAATGAATACAAGCTGGCCGACATCATCAACGAGGTGCTCAAGCGCGGCGAGGTGAAGGCCGACGTGCAGCCAAAGTACGAGGAGCAGATTTTCTACACCGGACAGTACAACGAGAACAGCTATGCCTTCCTTCGACGCATGGCGCAGCGCTACGGCGAGTGGATGTTCTGCAACGGCAAGCAGATGCACTTCGGCAAACTCACCGACCAGGAAAGCATACAGCTGAAATACCCCAGCCAGGACCTGCCGGAATACAGCGTCAGCCTGCAGACACGCCACCAGAGCTACATCATGGCCGCCATGTCGTACAACGAGATGGGCTGCGGCATTTCCTACAAGGGCACCGACCAGGAAGACACCGGCAACAAGTTGAACGACAGCGTCTTTGCCGCCTCAAAGGAGATATACCCGCACAACACCCGCATGATGATGGACGCAGCAAGCATAGAGACCGACGACAAGGCCGAAAGTGGCGACAAGCTCGACGAGCCAGAGTTCATACAGCAGCCCGATGCCGACCGCCATGGCACACGCGCCAACATGCTCGTCTATTTCGGCACCACCTACTGCTCGAAAATAAAGATTGGAGCCAAACTCACCATCATGGACAACTACATCAGCTCTTCGGCAGAGAAAAGCCAGGTGCAGCAGGACGAGATTCTCATCACCGAGGCCACCCACACCTTCGGCGTAGACGATGAATACCGCAACAGCTTCCGTGGCATAGCAGGCTCCATAGAGTTTCCGCCATACCTGAACCCCTACATCTTCCCCCGCTGCGACCACCCCATCAGGGCGCAGGTTGTGGAGACCGAGGACCCCAAGCACTGGGGGCGCGTGAAGGTGCGCTTCCCCTGGCAGGTAAAGGAATACCAGGACAAGGACAAGAACGGCAAGACACCCTGGATACACGTGGCACAGCAGTTCACCTCCTTCGACGAGCACGGCACCCACCTCATCCCTGAGGTCTTCACCGAGGTCTACGTGGACTTCGAGGAGGGCAACTTCGAGCGTCCCTACGTCTGCGGCACCCACCACAGCGTTAAGCTGCCAGTCGATGAAGGGTGGTATCCCGGCAACAACCGCGTGAAGGCCATCCGCACCAGCAGCGGCCATACCATCGAAATCCACGACGTTACCGAGGGCGACACCGACGAACTGGAGTACCAGGACGGCGGCTACATCAAGGTCTATGACAACCACACGCAGATATACGAGATACTGCTCAGCACCGACAAGAAGCTCATCAGCATGAACTGTAAGGGCGACATCAATATACATGCCGACGGCAACATCAGCATGAGTGCCGGAGAGAACATCACCGCCGATGCCGGCGACTGCATCAGAAACAAAGCCAAGAACCATGTCAGCAACAGTGCGGGCGGCGACTTCAATGCCGGGGCCGGCGGCACATTCAACGGCAGTGCTGGCGGCGAGGTGCTAATTAATGCCGGAAGTAACTTCTCGGCAAAGGCCAGCGCGAAGATGGACCTCACATCGCAGGAGGAGATGAAGATACACTCTTCAACGACACTCGACATGGACTCCAGCGAAGAGATGTCAATATCGGCAGAAAAGGATATGTCGGTAATGGCTCACAAGGCATTTATGATGACTGCGGAGGATGATGCCAAAGCCACCATGAACAGCAACCTCGAAATCAACGTCATGAAGAACATGGAAACAAAGGTTGCATTCAGCTACAAGGTGAAAGGCATGGATATTACCGAGCAGGCCGACAATGCCTTCAAGACCTATTCCATGACTTACGAGGTCAATGCCAATGCAAAGGCATCAATAACTGCAACGGCGGCCATAGACCTCGCCGCCCCAATAATAAAGGAAGGCTAAACACCACAATATGACCAACGAACAGAAAAGCTGGGAAAAGCAATTCGCATCCTTCGAACGCGACATTGACGTGCATGAAGGGCCGGTATACCCAAAGGACCTACCCGACTTCTCTTTCACTGAGAAGGACTTTGACATACCCGCTGTTTCTAATGTTGACCCTAAGCCAGAACAACCCGTTGACACCCCTCAGCCTATTCCGGAACCAATAGTCAAAGAGGCTCCGATAGAGCCCGTTATCATTGCTCGCGAAGAACCGCCCCGCCATGAAGCTGAACCTTTTACGGCTGAAGGCATGGAAAAACTTCTGGACACGCTTGAGAAAGGAGTTACGGCTGCAATACCTCTACGTGACCAGACGCAGCGCCTAATTGCTGAACACGATGACCTACGTCTGCCCAAAGGACTGCGTACCACAGCCAAGATGCTATGCGAGCTGACCGATGTCTTTATTGCCTCTAAGGCCGTTGTTAGCCTCTTTCTGGAACTGGATGTTGAACCCCTGTACCAAAGTATAGAGGACTGCCGTCTGAAGTCAATGGCTAAGAGCACCGTCAGCAAATTCACTTCACACGTTCCCACCATGCAGGAAGGCCTTAACGACATCGAGCAGGCCATGGCCGAAGGCTACGACCGCCCAAGCGCCAACCTGCGCATGCGCATTGTAAAGGCACAGGCGCAGATGACTCAAAGTCTTGCCATGCAGCAGGCTCAGGCTCTCGCAAAGGTCATAGAGACATTCCCGTTGGAAAACGGCAGCCTGCGCCTGCTGTGCCTCATCAAGGAGAAAGGCGACAAGGACGTGATGAGCAGCATAGACAGGACAATGGAACTGGCAGAACAGGTAGAAGTATACGTGGAATATGCCCCCGACATGCTCGCTGCGGTGCAGCGAAACGACCAGAAGGCCGTTGATGCCATAGTAAGGAAGATGCTTGACAATTCTTAACGACCACACATAATCTAAGTATGGGTAATTTCGTTACCACAGGTGCCTTGATGACCTGCACATTCGGGATGGTTCCCTGTCCGCTGGTAGTACTGCCAGCGAGGACCATTCTGCTCTCTGGCAGACCTAAGGCCAACATCATGGACTTTGTACCTCTCACAAATATCTCGTCGTTCGGTATGTGCTCTGCGCCCACAAACCCTGCCGTTATCGCTGCCACCTCGGCTGCCATGGGCGTTTTCACACCGGCTCCATGCCTTCCTGCCATCTCCACACCGTGGGTGCCTGGATATCCCAAAATGTTAGTGCAAAATCAGCCGGCACTCACCAGCGACAGCATGAACATGTGCATGTGGCTCGGTCAAATATCCTTTACCAACGACGGACAGATTCCCTCCCCCCCGCCAATAATAGTTCCCCCGGTAGGAAGCCCCCTGATGCCAGCACCACCACGTCTGCCGCTTACCAACGCCGACTTTTCCGGAGGAGGCGGTGGAGGAGGCGGTTCCCAGAAACAGTACAAGGATGACGTAACCCACGCCCAAGGTGCCGGTAAACAGCACGACATGATGGGCAATTCATTCGACAATGCGAGCAAGAGCCTTGCCAAGCAGGGCAAGACTCAGCAGGCAGCTACTGCCGCCAAGAAGTCACAACAGGCTAAAGGCACCGCTGCCGACAAGAGCAACCAGGCCGTGGGCGACGTGAACCAGCGCTACCGCGAGACCATGCCGCCGTCACAAAAGCAGATGAGCCAGCTCACTCCCGCGCAACAACAGAGCTACCAGCAGAAACGTAACAACATAACACAACAGAAACAAGCAAGCTACCAGCAGGCAGAGCAAGAGCGAAGCACATCAACACAAAGTCCCCAGATGGCAGATGCCACTCGCGACCTGAAGATGCACTTTGCCGACGTGCAGGAACAGCAGCAACTGAAACAACTGAATAGCGATACACTAAGACAGATTTATTAATGGCAAACAGAAGTATAACACACGCACAGATGGTAGATGCCATCTCTGAAAAGGCAAAGTCTATTGTTCCTCCAGACTCTGAAATAATCCTTTTCGGTTCACAGGCACGAGGTGATGCCCAATCAGATTCTGACTGGGACGTACTCATTTTGCTCAATAAGGACAGGGTGACTGGAGATGACATCGACCGTTATTCCTATCCGCTGCGTGAGATGGGATGGGACTTTGACAAAGACATCAATACTATTCTCTATACTAAGAAGCAATGGGGAAAGGAATCCTTTACCCCGTTTTACAAGAATGTTGAAAAGGAAGGGATAAGACTATGAGCCTCAATCACGAAGAACGCACAGACGTAGTAACGTACAGGCTGGAAAAAGCTGCACGGACATTTGAGCAAGTTAAGTTTAACTTGCCCTCACATTATTGGGAATTGATAGCTAATAGGATGTATTATGCTGTCTACTACGCAGTATCTGCTCTTCTTATTGCAAACGGCTATACGACGAAGACCCATGAGAGCGTTATTCGCTCCTTTGGGCTCCACTTTGTCAAAACTGGCATTTTTCCCACTGAATACGGAAAACTTATAAATAAGCTGTTTACTCTCAGGCTGACAGGAGACTACAACGACCATTATGACTTGGAAGAAGAAGATGTTATTCCGTATTTAGACTCTACGGAAAAACTGATTGCGGACGTATCAGAAAAGGCTCGTCAAGACTTGAACACAAACACCTTTTAAAATACATTACTATGGCAGTAGGACCAGGAGCAGGCAACAACAACGCATGCAATAATAACGACCCAGAAGAGATGAAACAAGATGTGGACCTAAAAGTCCAAATCATCTTTTCTTCTTTGTCATATTCCAAGTTTTGTCAAGAACAGGGTGCAAAACCTGTCAGCAGCGATAAACCAGGGAAGGACACAAAAATTGTATTATATGCTGCACAAACATGGCCTGCAGAAACTTACAGCTATAACGAAGATGCAGATGAGGTGATATTCATTGACTGCGGCAGCGACAGAATGAGCCAATACCGAAAGTCGGACATAAATGAAAAAAAACTAACAAAATACATGTCCTTCGCCATTATGAGACTCAAGGACATACTTTACCGAATGACCGTTGACGAAAAGAAACACGGAAAGGTTCACTGTCAGCTCATATCCATGCACCCATGCCAAAAATGTATGTTTGCCATGTCAGCATTGCTAGGCAAAATCATTGGCGATGGAGCAATATACAACTCTTTTATATTTGATGTTCTAAGTCAGCCAGAGTATCGCTATACCTTCAACTGGATACGCAACTATGGATGGTCAATTGATGTTATTTATAATTGTGCTTTCAGCCCTTATCAGGCTCGAGTGGAAGCTAATGTCAGCCCAGCCCAAAGAATGAAGGAGTTAGATGGCTTACTTGGTGGAGCCGAGACAAGGTACAGTACTTTTGCGGGAGCTGGAATTGGGGAATTATTAGCTTCCAATCCAGCACTTGATGTAATAGCACTCGGAGGAAAGATGGCTGTTGGTGCCATAGGTGGTATTTTTTCTGGAGAAGGTGCAGGCGAAGGTGCTGTTCAAGCGTATGACGATTTTAACAACACCACATTTGATATAGTAAAGCCATCCAAGCAAATATGGGCTGACCCAGACAAGAAATGGGTAAAACAATATGGAGGAGGATATAAGCCATTCATTACCGACCCCAAAGACCCCGGAAGATGGATAGAGGTTGACAATGAAGGAAAAGTGGTTGAAAATGGAGAAACAAAACAAAAGACCAAATGGGTAGACGAGAATGGAAATTATCAAATTAGATACAAAGGTCAGGTAAAAACATACGAAGAATGGCATGAAGAATGGCGTTCCTTAGCTCATCCCAATGATGAAGAGTTAAAACAAAGGGTTGAGGATGCTAAAGCAGATGAAATAAACGCACAGATAAGACTTGACAGAACTAATGGCATTATTAATGGAGCAAGGGAAAGAAGTGCAGATGAAATAACAGAATCATACATAAACAACGAAATAGCAAGTTTAAGGAGCAATCCTCAATATGCCTCTCTTAGCGATAGTGAGGCAAGACAAATGCTTGCCAGAGAAGGTTTTATTCCAAGGGATGCAGGCGGCAACAACTTAATGCTTATTGACGGGAAATACGTTGACGAATATGGAGCAAAAAAAATACTCGCGGAAGCAGAAAACAATTTAAATGAAAAGAAGAAAACAAGAGAAGAGGCGGAAAAGGCTTTGGAGCTAAAGGAAAGGAGCGACAAATTGTTTTGGCTTAATGCCTTGCAAACTCTCCTCATTGTTCCGTGTGCAGTATGCGCTCCTTTTGCCATAGCAGACATAGTAGTTAGTGTTGCTGTATTTCACCAACAAGGGAAAATGAGAGAAATGAATGGCGGAAACTACGGTGGAGACACTTCGGACAAAGTATTGCTTGGCGTAACAATTGTTCTTGATGTTGTCTCACTTGTTCCATTATTCATGAAACCACCAGGTGGTGCAGTATCCGGAGGGGCTGTAAAGCCTAAACTAACGCCCAAAGCAACTGCTACTCCAAAAGTTCCCGAAGCACCTAAAGTTAAAATAAGTGGAAAGACGAGAAAAGCCACGAACGCACAAGGAGAAACCGAATGGCATACAACAGTGACACATGAAGACGGTCATGTTGAAGTTATTAAACGAGACAAAGATTTCAATGTGATTGAACGAGATAATAATGGCAATGTCACAAAATATAAGAATGGCGATAAAGTTACTTGGGAAAGTGAAATGTCAGATGGAGCAAAAATAACAGAAACAATAAGCGATACAGGAGAAGTTAAGCAATATAAAAATGGACAGTTGTTCAGTGTCGAAAATCCAAATGGTGAGAGAAAAACCTTCAGAAGGAATGATAAGGGGGAAATAACAGGTATTCATTATAGTACCGATTTCGGTGATGGGAATTATATAACAACTAAATTTGAGGCTTACGAAAATGGCGTTAATACATATTCGACTGTTAATATTGGTGAAGGAAACGATATAAAAATGGCTTCAATAAAAGCCGAAGGAGGAAGAATTGATAATAATGGCATTAGGATTGATGGTAATTCAAGTCCTGACTCTCCCCATTCTACACCTTCGAAACAAAAAACGAAAGAACCTGCTGCAAGCGAAGAAGCTATGGGTGGTAGCGAAGATGTTGGAGGCGGTGGAAATGACACAGAAATCAACAACTTAGAACATCAGAACCAAGATCTTGCAGAAATGGGGGAGGATGCCACCATGGCAAGCAGTTCTGGCAATGCCGATGAAACAGTTAATACATTGAAAAAAAGATTTATGGAAAGAGGTAAAATTATAAAAGATAATTTTGCCGATGCATTTAAAAACCCAAGCCTCGCAGGATTAACCAATGACTACGATGCCACATTTGTAAAAAAAGCCATTAATGTAGTTCCTGCAGCATGGTTTTACTATAACGCTTTCTTAATACTGATGGGAGACACTTATTCCGAAGCCGGACAGGATTATCAAGACCAAATGGATGTTCTTAATGATTCAGGAACTGTTTTTACTGGTACAGCAAAACAAAAAAATGAGTTGTCACAAGCACTTGATGATGGTTATGATGCCAGTGAGTTAGCTAATATTACTGGCGACCTCATTGAGAACAGGAATAACACTGATTTTGACAATGGAGTGTATGGATTGAACGAAGCAGCAAACAACGCTGTTTCAGCTCAACAAAATTTGGAGGCCGTAAATACATACATTAATACAGAAAAGGAAATTAACGAAATAATAGAAGCAAATGGATGGGATTTCGACGATGACCATTTTGTGGATTTAATAAACCAGAACTCTAATGCTAAGGAAATCATCAAAAACAACGAAATACGAAATGCCAGCAGTGAATACTTAACAACTGAAATAGGAATGGACAAAATACCTGTCAATGATGCAAACTTCGACAACAGGTATAACGACTTACTGAGTCGAAACACTGACGCCTGGAATACTATGAACGGTAATATAGACTATGACAAATACATGGAGAATGCAGGATTAAGCAGAGATGTTGCTTCTGCTCAAGCTCAAGGTGCAGAGGCAGACCTGGAAATCGAGAAATTCCTATATAACTACCAAAAGAACAAAGAATGAAAAAATACTCATACTTGCCCTTAACATCGCGATATAAAGATTGCGAGCTAAAGATTTTCAAGGGTAGCCTTCATTATGAAGGGGAACCAGAAGTAGAGGAGCCTTATAATAAAGGGCTAACCCTTTTGTCAAGCAAATGCAACGATGGTTGGGGCTACGTTAAGAACATTTCTGTTTTTACCGATGAAGCATGGCCTATGCCTAATCGGTTAGAGTTACGCTACGTCATTACTAATGATATCCGCTGCTATGCTATTGACACCCCCCTCAATCCAGAGCAGGCTGCTGAGATATGGGACAAGCAAAAACAGGAATTCCCCGAATCCCCTTTTCTTTATTATGTTGTTGGCACTGCACCTTATGGAGTTGTTGCTGTGTGGCTTAGTGGCCGCGACAGGTCTGTACTAATACATAGCTTTGTTGCAGAGGAAAAAGAACTGGACAAAATGGAAGAACATTTTTTGGGCTGGCAGAAAGGACAAAAAATATATATGCCTGTTAGTCATGAACAAATGGAACTCAACATGCGCCAGTTCTGCTACCGCTACGTCACCCTTGAAGAGCACTGGGACAACAGGCAGTGGAAATGGGTGGAGTATGAGGACGACGACCCTTACTACGACGACCTGCTGATAGACAGCGTGGAGGACCACCGCATCGACGGCTCGTTCAACTACGTGATGGGCGACATGAGCCAGCTGGACTACCACGAGGCAGGCATGCCTGACCGCATCACCGTGCGCTGGCATGCAGGGCGCGAGGAGTATATGGCCCATTTCTGGATTGAGAAGGACGACTTTTCCAAGCTGTTCACCAAGTACTGCGGCATGCACCCCGGCAGCCGCATTGACATTCTGCTGCGTATGGACACCAAGGAGCAGGTCTACGTCATAGCACTCAAGGCTGAAGACGAGCAGAAAGCTACTCCCCTGCCCTGGTATCTCTTTCAGCTCATCGTGTTCAAGGACGGCACAGAGCACTACAAGAGCCCCAACTACCGACTGGAGAAAGGCCAGTGGAGCTGGACAAGAATCAAGAAGAAATAACAACAAAAGTATGACAGAACGCTACTACCCCATAGGCATACAGACCTTCTCGGAGATTATCCGTGAAGGCTACGTGTATGTGGACAAGACCGACCTTATGTGGCGGTTGCAGAACAAAAAGAAATACATCTTCCTGGCCCGGCCGCGAAGATTCGGCAAGTCGCTGCTATCAAGCACCTTCCACTCGTTCTTCGACGGCAACCGCCAGCTGTTCGAGGGTCTGAAGGTGATGCAACTTGAGAAGGAGTGGCAGCAGTACCCCGTGCTGCACCTCGACCTCAGCGGTGCCAAACACATGACTCCGGCTGATACGCGACAAGAGCTGAACAGGCAGTTTGAGCCATACGAACAGTTGTATGGAGCCAACCCCATAGAGACGCTACCCGGCATGAAAATGGCCGGCATAGTGAGAAGGGCCTACGAAAAGGAGCACAAGCAGGTAGCCGTTATCATTGACGAATATGATGCGCCTCTTCTTGATGTCCTTCATGATGACAATAACCTCAAGGAGATGCGCGAGGTGCTACAAGAGTTCTACCAGCGGCTGAAGATGCTCGACCCATACCTTAAGTTCTGCTTCATCACGGGTATCACGAAGTTCTCGCAGCTGAGCATTTTCTCAACCATCAACAACCTCTACAACGTGAGCATGCTTCCGGAATACTCTGCCATCTGCGGCATAACGGAGACAGAACTGACCACGCAGCTATGGCCCGACATAGAACTGATGGCCAAGGCCAACGGATACACACCGGAGGAGATGCACCAGCGGCTGAAATTGCATTATGACGGCTACCACTTCTCCAAAGACTCGGAAGAGGTGTACAACCCATTCAGTCTGATAAAGGCCTTCGCCAGCAAAGATACAGGCGCATACTGGTTTGACAGCGGCACGCCCACCTTCCTGATACGGCAGCTACAGCACTTCCGCACCGACATAATGGGTATGGAGCGGATAGAGGTTCCGGCCGCTGCCTTCGACAAACCCACGGAGGCCATGAACGACGCACTGCCACTGCTATACCAGAGCGGCTACCTCACCATCAAGGACTACGACCGCGAGACGCAGGAGTACACCCTGTCAATACCCAACCAGGAGGTGAGGATAGGCTATACAGAGGGACTGCTGCCTGCCTACTCCGGACTTATGGGACCATACGTGCAGTCGGGCTTCGCCGCTAAGTTCTGGAAGGCCCTGCGCAAGGACGACATCGACCTGGCCATGCAGGAGCTGCAGGCCTACATGGCCAGCCTGCCCTACGTGGAGGGCTTCAAGAAAAAACTTGAAGAGGCTGCCACCAAGGAGGGCTTCTACGAGTACACCCTCTACCTCATCTTCTCCATGCTCAACGTCTATGTGCGCACGCAGGTGAAGTGCCGGGGTGGCCGCACAGACATGGTGGTGTGGATGCCCGACACGACCTACGTTTTTGAGTTCAAAACCGATGGCACGGCAGAAGAGGCATTGCGTCAGATTGACGACAAGGGCTACGCCTTCCCCTACAACACCGATGGCCGCCGCGTGGTGAAGGTAGGAGTGAAGTTCAATGCCGACGACCGCACACCAGAGAGCTGGGTGGCTCAGACAACCTGACAAATAAAAAACACTTCATTATAAACCCTAAAAACTATAAGCATCATGTACAACATCACCCACATCCATCTCTTCGCAGACAGAATAGCCTTTGACGTAGAGGCCGGAGGCAACGCACAAGTAACCATTAACAGCATAGGCGGCCTGTTCTGCAAAGGCTACAAGGAACAGTGCATGGCCGACATCCGCAACTTCGTGGTGTCGCAGCCCGTTGGCGGCAAGACCCTCGTCTTCAACCTCAGCGGCACCGGCACCGGCCAGCAAGCCGCAGTGAGCGACGACGTAAAGGCCTATTTCCGCGGACAGCTGAACATGCTGAAAGCATCGGCACGCTGCAACATCGTGATAAACAGCGGCACACGCTCGTTCAAGGCATAAGTCTGCCCACTTTTCCAACACCATTTTTAGTTGCACTACTTGCACCTGAATATGTTGCACTACTTGCACCAAAGCATGTTGCACTACTTGCACCTGAACATGTTGCACTACTTGCACCTGATGCGGAGGCTCCCCACGAAAATGCGGAGCCTCCCCATGATAATGCGGAGCCTCCCCACGAATATGCGGGGCCTCCCTTTTCCCATTCAGGTGCAAGTAGTGCAGGTATTTTTTCTTTATCGGATAATAAAATAGGCTAAAAGTTTGTCTGTTTCACCAAAGTTTTGTATCTTTGCAACCGATTGTGGGCAAAAAGCAGCAAGAGACTGGCCGGAAAGCCTTGGCAACGACAAAGGAAAATATACATAAAAAAAATAAAACAACTATGACAGACCTTGAATTTTATCAGGAAGAGTTTATCGTCATGCTTACCATCGACGGAACGTCGTACGACGAGATCGAGGTTAAGGTGACCGACCCGAACAAAACCATCCGTGAACAGATTAACAGTATCGTGCAGGTGTTTGAACTGCCCAAGATGGACAACGGCGGCAACCCCATCCAGTACCTGCTGGGCAAGCTTATGGACGGCGACGAGGAGCCTGTGATACTGGAGTTTGAAGATGAGAGCGGCCGCGAGATGTGCCTCAGCGACTACGACGTACAGCCGCTTGACCACCTGCACCTCATCAGCGTGCCCATTGCCGGATAGCCCCAAGAATTAAGACTTAAGATTTAAGACTTAAGAGGTGTGGCCTTCGGCCAGTAACAATTAAGAATTAAGAATTGAAAATCACATACCCATGCGTAATTCTTAATTCGTAATCGGCAAAGCCGACAACTCTAAATTCTAAATTCTAAAATCTAAACAACAACCATGAATCCCGCAATACTGAAATTCAACATCAAGGAACTGAAAGGCCGCGATGCCCGCCTGTTCCAGGAGTGGCGCGAGCTGGACGCACTGTGCAGCAAGCGCAAGCAGAGCAGCCCCAACCCGCTGAAGCCCACACTGTCATACATCATACGACGCAAGAACGCTACCGGACTTCCCACAGAGTTCGAAATTCTATACCGCTGCAAGTCGATAGTGGGAGTGGAGGATACAGAGCCGCCACGCAAGCCCATCTTCGGCTACCTGCACAAGATGAGCATTGTGCTGCCAAACAACTACCCCTCGGCCGACGGCAACCCCGTGTTCACCTTCATCACCGACATCTGGCACCCCAACATCCGCTACAGCGGCTCTTTCAAGGGACATGTGTGCCTCACCATCAAGGAGATGGGCGTACTGGCCAGCATCAAGGACCTGGTGCTGCGCGTGGAGCGCTACCTGAAGTACCAGATGTATCACGCCCAGAACACATACCCCTACCCTGAGGACCAGACAGTGGCTGAGTGGATACGCGAGGAGGGCGAACCCAACGGATGGACGAAGTTCACGCAGGAAATGCCCGAAGAGCCGAAGCCGAAACCCGTGGAGCAACCCGAGAGCGCTGCCACAGAGGCCGCACCCGAGGAGAAGCCAAAGAAGAAATTTTCGCTAAGCATTTAACCTGAACAAACAACATAAAAAAAGAACATGAAGAGACTTTTCTTGGCAGCCCTGTGCTGCATGATGGGCATAGCTGCCACCTGGGCCGACGAAGTGAAGAACGTTCGCCTGAGCAGCGACAACAGCCGCGAAGTGGTGCAGATGGGATTCTGCAACGTCATCGTTTCACTTACCAATGCCGGCAGCGACGACCAGAGGGCCAGCGTGCAGCTTGAGGTGGAAAACCTGGACCAGAGCAACATAAAGCTCGTGCTCTTCGACCGTGGCTACAACGCCAAGGCGCTGAAGAAGATGAGAAACCGCATGAAGATAGGCTTCAACGAGAGCGCCGTGACTCCCTACACCTACAGCACCGGCGACATACCCCAGCAGATGCTGCTGCTCAACCCGTCGCAGATGGAGGCCCTGCCCCAGCTTACCATTGACGAGGACAACGAAGCCGTGGTGACACTGCCCATATACATGGCAAAGGAGAAGAGAGGCTTCTTCGACAAGCTCTTCGGCAAGAAGAAGCTCGTGCTCATGGAGAAAATCATCGTTGAGCTGCATATCACGGCCGAGATGAGACCCAGCCAGGAGTACCTAAACATGGAGAACGCCTACCAGACACTGAAGAACGAGGTCAACGCCACCACCTTCTGCACCAACCGTGCCCACCGCCCCTCTGGCACCGAGCGCCAGATGGAGCCTTACAAGCAGCGCCTTGACGCCCTGCTGGCACAGATCGACGCCGCCATATCACAGCGCGGCGGACAGGATGCACCACAGGCACGCCGCTATGTCAACCTGCGCTCAAACGTGACAAGAGACATCGTGCTCGAAAACCATGTGGGCGACTGCGGACGCCACAACAGGGCCACTCACCAGTGCCAGTACTGCTCGTGGTCGCTCAGCCGCATATACCAGGAAATGGACCGCATCTACCGCACCATCTATAACAGCAACGACCGCCAGGCTGCCAAACAGGCCAACATGGCAAAGGTGAACGCACTCTACCAGTGCTGCACTGCTACTGACTGCACGCGCCACCGCCAGGCTTGGAGCAGCGGAGGCTCTGACAAGACTAATATTGAACGCTGCTACAGCCGAATCCAGGGTCTATGAGAATAACAAGACCAACAGCATGCCTTGCGGCAGCACTGCTTCTTACGGCAGTGCTGCCACGGCACATTTTTGCACGTGAGGTAAAGGACACGCTGATATCCACCTCCGGCGACCGCATCATAGTGAGCTACTCCGTGGCACAGACCGGCGGACAGCTCACCATAACCTTCAACGACGTGCAGAAGAGGCTCAGCCAGACAAACCAGCGCGAGTACGGCACGGACCTGAGCAAGATTGTGGTGGCACTGTTCGACCGCACCGGCAACTACGGCGACACTCGCTTCGACGGCATGGCCGTGAGCGCCTTCATGGTTCCGGCAGGCATGAGCTACAGCCGCTCGAACGACGGTTTCTTCCTGCTGCAGGACAACCCCGTGCTGAGGCTCACCACCACCTCCAACGATCCCGTTGAGCTGTCAATACCCCTCTACCTGGCCCGCTACAAGAAGCGCGGCCGCTACGAGGTGTTCTCACAGTGCGGACCGCTGGTAGTCAATTCCACCCCCTCACGCTCTGCCGCCGGAGGCAGGTCGGGCCGTGGTGGCGGAGGCGCGGCCGGCAGCGGTGACGTAATCACCACCGAAGAGATTGTCGACGAAGGCCTGGCACCTGCCGACGATGCCCTCATCACCATTGCCAACATGCGCGAGAAGCTGGCCAACGCCACGCGGCTGCCCTTCAGCGAGGACCTCGTCTTCCAGGCCAACCACCTGAGGGAACTGCGCAGCAGAGTGTCGGATGCCGACATTCAGAGGCAGATAAACGAGGTGCTTGACGCCTACGACCAGAAGAAGGCCGAGCTGGAAGAGCAGCAGACAGCACAGCAAGCCGCCGCAACAGCAGCACAGCAGGCAGAGATGGCGGCACAGCAGGCTGCCCAGCAGGCACGCCAGGACTCTATCCAGGCTGCACAGGAGCAGAAGGCTGCCGACGACAAGAAGGACATGATGTGGCTCATTGGCGGCATTGCCGGACTGGGCCTGTTGGTAATGGGTGGAAAGCAAATCTTCCAGACCATCAAGAACAACAAGATGCAGCGCATGATGATGGACAACCTCAACAAGGCGCAGCAACAGATGGCCAACAACATCAATATTCCCGGCGTTGACCCCAACAATCCCCTCATGCGCGACGTGAACCAGCAGTTGCAGCGCAATGCACGCCAGACCATGAACAAGACTCTGACGAAGGAAGGCGAGGCTGCCAAGCAGAGGCTGCAGGCACTGCGCAAAGGCAACACCAACAACGCCGCTCCCGGCTCGCCGGCACAGCCTGGACAGCAGGCTCAGCCCGGACAACAGGCACAGCCTGCTCAGCCTGCCACCCCAAAGCGCCCGTCGCTGAACGACGCAATACCTGCCCGCTACAAGCGGTGGAGGAAACCCGGGGAATCGAACAATAACAACGTTACCATTTAAAAGACGCTATATGAAACACGCAAAAGCATCTCTTTTATTGGCTACCCTACTGCTGCTCTGCACCGCTATCATTGCAAGGCCAGGGAGGAGAGCTGCACAGGCTGAAAGCACAGAGCCTGCAATAAGCGCTGTAGAAGCCTTCATGGTGAGAGTACAGGCCGACCCCTTCCTTTCCGACAGGGCACAGGCTCAGCTCAACGAAGAAATAGAACGCCACATCCAGAACCTCCTGAACTGGCAGGACAAGACTGCATACGCCAACGACAACAGCCTGCAGCAGTTCGTGGACAGCACAAGGAGCAAGCTGGAGAGTTGCAGGCAGCAGAGTTCTATAACCATTGAAAGCGTGCTGCAGCAGTACGTCAACATGGATGCCCAGCAGAGAGTGGCTTCGCGCGACAGCATGCAGGCTGTGGTTGACGAGCGCTTAGGACGCCTTGAGACCAACCTCAACAGGCTGAACGGCGAGATAAACACTCCGGAGGAGAAGCCCATCATTGACTGGGAGAACCTGAACTGGAAGGTGATTGGCATCATAGCCGGTGTACTCCTGCTGTTAGTTATAGTGCTTATCATTGTAAACAAAAGCAAGAAGCCCGCAAACAAGGGCAACAATGTTTACAACAACAGCAATATCAGGCAGCCATACAGCGGAGTGAACAACCGCAGCGGCGGAAACAGCGGCAACGGCGCTGACCCCGGCATCGTGGTAAGGAGAAAGACGGCCACCATACTGAAGAAGCAAAGCCTTGAGGATGTCATAGACAACCCCAACTATATGCAGGTGGACGCCATTGACTTCTGCTATGAGTCGGCAGTGCGCCGCATTTACATAAAGAACACCTGCGTCATAGATATATATAATATGTACGCGGAAGACCTGCGCAACAGCAGTGCTCCCAAGGAGAACGGATGCATGGTGCTGGGCCGCTGGGTACACGACCCTGAGAGCAACGAGTACTATGTGTCGCTCGAGGAGATTGTGCTGCCGGGCGACGATGCCGTCTTCGACGAGTACGCGCTGAACTTCGGGGGCAAGATAAAGCTGAAGGTGCTCGAAATGCTGCGTAAGCTGCGCCGCGAGACAAACCTGCAGTACGACCTCACCTGCTGGGTTCACTCCCATCCGGGCCTTGGCGTGTTCTTCAGCAACAGCGACTCCAGCGTGCAGGATCAGCTTAAGCACCCGCAGCACCCGCTGTTCCTTACCGCCCTCGTGATAGACATCTGCACACCGAACCAAGACTTGGGTATCTTCACCTTCCAGCGCGACACCACCCTCAACTCTAAGAACGACCTTAAGAAGTTGTATTCTCTCAAGGAGTGGTATAAGTGGGCACAAAGCAGTCTTAACGCAGCCCCGCAGGCAGCACCGGCAGCAGGAATGCCCGGCAGCCAGCCCCCCACCCCACCGCAGGCAGCACCGGCACCACGGCAGTTCAACCCCTCAGAGTTCATAAACACCCTTGAGCGCTCACAGCAGCACAGCAACCAGTGCAACGGCGTGTACGTGAGCAAGGATGTGGCCATGGACATCTGCATGGGAGTGCCGGGCAAAGAAAGCGGCATAGCAGGCATGATACACGGAAAGGAAAGCCAGAACGGCCCCGCCACCGACCTGGCAGCAGAGAAGCTCACTGCCAATGCCGCAGAGCCTGGCTTTGGCCTGGTGGGCTGCCTCGTAGTGGCTACACACCGCAGCATTCCTACGGTACGCAGAGCTGTGGCAGACCACCTTGGCAGCATACGCTTCGTGATGGTATACACACCTGAGGACGGAGTGCTGACCACCATACCCGTGGTGGACAACGACCTCGTGCTGGAAGAGCAATACTACGGCGAGGTAAGCTTAGAGGAACTGAAACAATGGATTAAACAAGGAATATAATGACCAAGAAACTTAGCCTTATTTGCATGCTCATGGCCTGGGCCTTCACCGCCCTGGCACAGGATGTGCAGCGAATACAATTCTGTGACAAGAAGTATGAATACGGCCTGGGCAAGGACAGCATCACACTGTTTGTAAAGGTACTGGGCAGCGACGGACAGTCGAGCAACGACGTTACGGCAAACGCTTTGGAGCGCTACCTCGTGATGAGCGAGGACGGCAACCCCATCTCGCCCGACCGCTGCCGTATCACGGCACTCAGCGACGGCCAGCGCATACCGGGAGACTTCACCTTCTCAGTACTCGTGGACCTGAGCATACCCGAGGAGGGCAAGGGCCAGATTTTCGAAGCCTTCGGACAGTTGGTGCAGAGCGCACCGGACAGCAGCGTCTACCTCTCGTTCTTCGGCGATGTGGTAACGCCTACCCAGCTCGTCACCAAGAGCAACCTGAGAGACTTTGAACCAATGTTCCACCGCCACTCTGACTCGAAGTTCTTCTACGGTGCCCTCTACTCAAAGCTGGCAGAGTTCAGCAACAGCAAGGCAGCCCTTGAAGACTCTGTGAGGACAGCCCCCGGCTATGAGCGCAATGCCGTCATTGCCCAGCGTGCAAGCAACGCCCAGGACAAGACCCTGCTCTTCGTATTCACAGAGGGCAACATGCGCCCTGAGGACGAATTCATACAGTTCGGCGAGGTTACCGACTTCCAGCGCGACGCCCAGATGGTGCCCAAGGTTTATGCCTTCTACTACACCGGCGAGGGCATAGATGAAGATGTGGAGCTTACTCTTCAGGGTGTTACCAATCCCAGGGATGACAGCGGCTCGGTGATGGAGGAGCGCCAAGGCTCTTACAAACCGTCGGACGACATCAGCAGCGTGCTGACAAACTTCCAGGAGGTGGTGAAGAACGCCATGTACGACTTCGCTTTCACCTACCGTGCCACCGAGGACAAGATATACACCGGCCTTGTTACCTACACCGCAGAGTGGAAGGGCATGGATGCCGGACGCGGAGAGTACACCGTGGGCACCGTGGAGACACCGTGGCCCATAAAGGCTGAGAGCACGGCAGCAGCGCTGACAAAGTTCCTTGTGGCCCTGCTCATAGCCGTTCTCACCTTCGTGTTCTTCTTCCTCATCATGAAGGTGCTCATTCCGGCCATCAAGTCGAAGCGCTTCTCCATGAAGTACTATAAGTCCTACGTTCCCGAAGCCAACGTGCAGCGCAGAATATGCCACTACTGCCGCCAGGACATTGAGCCGGGCCAGAAGGTGGTGGTGAAGTGCAAGCACATCATACACGTAGGCTGCTGGCAGCAGAACGGCTACAAGTGCGTGGAGTACGGACAGAACTGTAAGGACGGCATACAGCAGCATGTGGACTGGAAGGAGATGTTCTCGAAGGCCTCGCTGCGCGACACCTACCAGACCCTTGCCGGCATCCTCGCCGGACTCGTAAGCTGGATAATCTTCGAGGTGACAGGCCGCGGCATGTTCCCCTCCATCGGCATGGGACTGAGCAAGGCCTTCTTCACCAACGAGGAGCAGCACGTGAACCTTCTCAACGACTGCGCCAACAAGGTGTCGGCATTCCTCACCATCGGCCTGCTCTTAGGCTTCTTCCTGTCATTGGCATTCCGCTGGTTTGATGAATATAGGAAGAAGAACTTCATGATCTACCTGAAGATTGTGGGTCTGTCGCTCCTGTCGGCCGTGATAGGCATGGCGGCCTTCGCCATAGGCGGCATCATCTTCTGCCTGTTGCTGTCAGCAGTAGGAACCACCTATATACCTTGGTACTGCTCACTGCCTGCCTACATACTGTTCTCAGTATGCATGGCCATGAGCCTCACCATCAAGTCGTCGATACCTATGAAGAGCGCCCTCCTCGGAGGTCTCTGCTCTGCCGTCATCGGCTTCCTCGTGCTCATCAGCGGTTCCGTGGGCCACAACTTCGGCTGGCTGAACATGCTGCTTGACTTCATCATCTACGGCGGCGGCCTTGGAGCATCGCTCGTCACAGTGCGTATGCTGGCAGAGAAATACTTCCTCGTAATAAAGAACGGCATCAAGGCCGGTCAGCGCATACCTATCCACAAGTGGATGAACGCCACAGGCGGCGGCAACAAGGTGAGCATCGGTATGACCGGCGAATGCGAGGTGCAGATGAACTGGGAGAAGAGCAACAAGGTTGCCAAGGAGCACGTACAGCTGTTCATCGACCAGGCCAAGATGCTGCCTATGCTGAAGCCATTGGCCACGGGCGTGGTGTTCAACATGCGCACCGAGCTGCCCATCAGCAAGCAGCAGGTGCTCACCAACGGCGACACCTTCAAGATAGGCGACACCATCTTCGAGTACGTAGAATCGTAAGTGTTAGCCCCCTAAGTTAGGGGGTTGGGGGTCTGAACAAACTGACCTCAATAGCATAATTTGAAAATGAAAGAACAAGGCAATAACAATATCGGCAGTTCAGCCCCCCAGCCCCCTAACTTAGGGGGCAAGGGCAGGACCTACGAATGGGGTGAAGGCGTGTTCACGCTGCTATCCTGGTTCAGGAAGGAGCGGGTGAAGCAGGCACGCGTCCTCGTGGCTGGAGCCGGTGCTCTTGGCAACGAGGTGGTGAAGAACCTGGCGCTCTTCGGCGTTGGCCACATCTATGTGGTAGACTTCGACCAGATAGAGCTTTCCAACCTTACCCGCTCCATCCTGTTCCGTGAGGAAGATGCCTACAGCCATGCCTTCAAGGCCGATATTGTGGCCAAGAGGGCAAGGGAGGTAAATCCGCAGATAGAGGTTACGCCCATAGTGGGCAACCTCTTCTCGGAGGTGGGCTTCGGCCTCTACCGCTCGGTCGATGTCATCATCGGTTGCCTTGACAGCCGCCTGGCCCGCTACCAGCTGAACCGCATGGCCATGAGGGCCGGCAAGAGCTGGATAGACGGAAGCATAGAGAACCTCACCGGGGTGGTGAAGGTGTTCACACCCGGCCTCAGCTGCTACGAATGCGGTTTGTCGCGCGAGGAGTTCAACAACATCATGCTGCGCACAGGCTGTGCCGATGTTGTGCGCACACAGACAGAACACGGACGCGTGGCCACCACTCCTATCAGCGCCTCTATAGTGGGAGCGCTGCAGGTGCAGGAGGCCATGAAACTCATACACTTGGACACTATTGCCCAGACTGACGATGAGAAGAAGCAGGAAGTGGAAGAACCCAAGCCTGTCAGACCTCTCATTGAACTGGTGAAGCCCCTCAAGCCTGCCGTGGAGGCCAAGCCTCTCAAGGCAGGGCCTCCGTTCAAGACCCTGCAGGGCAAGATGCTGCGCTATGAGGGCATGACTTGCACCACAAGCACCTACCGCTTTGCCTCGTGGAAGGAGAACTGCCCTGCCCACGAGCAGTGGGACGATGTGCGCCCGTGCAGCAGGCTTTCTGCCAAGATGACGGTAGAGGAGGCGCTGACCGTGCTGAAAGAAGAGCTTCACACCGAGACGGCCGAGATAAACATGCGCAACAACAAGTTCATTGATATCGTGGTGTCCGACCAGCCTGAGAAAGAGTTCAGGGTGATGGTGCCGGAGTCAAAGCTTGACAACACCATAAAGGCCGATTCCGAGCTGCGACTGCTGAGCTACCGCACGCTGATACACAAGCACTTCTTCGAGAACATTGACGACCGTTTCCCATACAAGGACCTTACCCTCCAGCAGATAGGAATACCCCTTTACGACGTATTGGAGGTTACCACCGACGATGGAATGGTACACATAGAACTCACTGCCGATGCTTTCTAACCTTCCTGCAGACATAAACATCGAAGTACTGCTGCCCTACCTGCCAAAAGGGCAGTACAAGGTGGCCCTTAACGGTCTCCACAAGCGCAACACGTACCAGGATGTCATGGAGATGGAGGACATGCACGACGGCACCACGAAAATCACAGTGGGCCGCAACAGCATCTACAACTCCCTGCCGGAGTACATGTTCCACCCCATCGACCGCTTCGACAACCTGCCCAAGTATGAAGAGAAGGAACGCTTCCAGGAGCAGATGGAGCTTCAGGAGGCCGAGATAGGGAATGCCTACCGCTTCTTCGCACCCATTGACGTGCTGCTCCTCAAGCTGCACACCGATGTGCACTCCGCCCTTCAGCCTCTTGCTGACGACGACATCGTGATGCAACAGGTGATAGGCGACAACCTCACGGAAGAGCAGCGCTCCAACCGCTTCATCCGCCAGATCATTCCCTTCCTGCCATACAGCAAGCACATACGCGGCAACAGCACACTCATCACCATGCTGCTGCGCAAGGTCTTCATGGAGGAAGGCCTGCACATAGACGTTGCCAACATAAGGAATTCCTATACCGATGAAGAGCCTCACTACGAGCAGCAGTTAGACATGACGCTCGGTGACAGCTATGTAGGCAACACCTACTATGAGCATGTCAAGACCTACGACATAAAATATTGGTCGGACGATGAGGCCGGCCCCGGCTTCCCCCAGTTCGTCAGCGACCTTGAGGTGCTCCGCGGCTTCATCAAGGACTGGTTCCTTGCCATCGAAGAGGACATAAAGTTCAACGTAAGCCACGACGAGCCGCCACTGAGGCTTGCCGATGACGTGTTCTATAACTACTTAGGCTATAACACAAACATATAAACAGAAACCAATAACCTTGTAAACATATCCATATATGCCGAGAAATATCAGTTGGAAGAAGGGCATGCGCCTCACCGACGAAGTGCTGTTTGCCGCCGATGCCTGCACAGCCGAAGCCATAGCACAGGCTCTGACCCTTGGTGCCTGCGGCCGTTTTGGCCTCATCAGCTCAACAGAGCGTCCGTTCCAAATACAGCTGAGCGTAGCCAAGGGCTTTGTCGATGTAGAGGTGCTGTCGTGCATGGCCATCACGAAGGGCGGCCACATCATTGACGCCCACTTCGACACGAAGTTCACAAACACCTTTGACGGAAGGGTGCAAATACCTGCCGACCTGGAACAGAAGGAATATTTCCTTACCATAAACGCACGGCCCGGACAGTGGAAAGAGACTGCCGAAGGCTACCGCGAGCCAGACTACTCCTTTGCCCTCATAGGCCCGCAGACGAAGCTGCCCGCCGATGCCATGCCCATAGCCCGCATAGTATATGAGGACGGCTGGCGCGAGGATGCCACAAAGTTTGTGCCCCCCTGCCTCACCATCACGGCCCACCCGAAGTTCGAGGAACTTCACATGCAGTTGCTGCAGCTGCTGCGCAAGATTTCCGACACCACGTCGCAGCAGCTTGACACAGCCGCCCGCACAGCCATAAGCATCTACTGGCCTGTGGTGCAGCAGTGCTACATCACCGCCGCCACAGAGCACGACACCATGACACCTCAGCAGCTGCAGGGCTGCGTGCAGCGCATGGTGGGAGCCTTTGCACTGGCATGCCAGATGGACGAGGTGCTGAACCTTGAGGACGGGCCGGTGTTCAGCAACTACGCCCTCATGCCCTACAGCTACACCTCTGCCTATCAGCGCATACGCCAGGGACTGGGCATGTGCTACGCCATAAGCGAGAAGGTAGAGAAGTTCAGCCTGCTCAAGATTGAGCCCAAGCCGGAACCGGCACCACTGCCGCCTCCACCAGAGCCGGCACCGACACCAGAGCCAGTGAAGCCCACGCCGCCACCGGCATTTGACCCCAAAAGATTCTGGGATGGTAAACGTATATGAGTTTCATTTCCACACCACTCAGCTATATTGAACCGACGCTCTGCCTTGTACGCGACATTGAAGACCGCATACTGATGCTTGACAACCTGGTGGAGCTGATAGTGTTCACACCTCGCGGCAGTTTCGAGGCCGATCCAGACTTCGGCTTTGAATACTGGAACCACGAGTTCTCCAACGTGCACTACCGCGAGTTCAACATCAACCAGACCGGCCAGGTATCCACCGGCCTGCACAACGACGTAACCCGCAAGGAGTGCGAGGACAGCATACGCAACAGCCTGGCCACCTACGAGCCGATGCTCAAGAACGTCAGCGTGGCCATTGTACTTGACTCGGCCGAAGGAAAGAGAGGCCATAGCAGGAAAGCCCGTTCCAAGTACAAGCTTAACGTGGTGGTGGACGGAAGCATTGACGACGGACTTGGCACGAAGCGTCCTTACAGGAAGGTGGTGAAGTTCCTGGTGGAACCCACCGTGAAGCGCTATCAAGGATAACGTCTCCAAAGAGAAAAGAACATGGACATAGAATTACAGAAAAGAATAAACGAAGCCGTCATAGCCCTCGGCCAGCTCTCTGCCCAGCCCATTGACTTCAACCAGATGGATCCTGTGGCAAAGATGATGCTCGTTGCCCTTGTGTGCGAGACACAGAAGGTTCAGGACTATGCCGACAAGGCCTCCGAGCGCATAGTAGACCGCTTCTGCACCCACTTCATCCCTCGCGAGAAGGTTGAGGCCATGCCTGCCGTCTGCATACTCCGCCCGGAGCTGACGCAGCGTGGCAACGACACGCTGGTGCCAATAGGGTCGGGAGCGGAATTCGCATACAAGATGCAGGACAGCAAGGACCCGCTCAACTATATCCCCTTGTTCAACACCACCATGCTGCCCCATTCCGGCATGTACCTCATAAACCAGCACTCCATACGCAACGGCAGAAATGCCATTGACGTCTATATGGACAAGCCCAATCAGGCATGGGTGGGAATAAGGACAAAGGCCGAGATAAACTGCCTCAACGGACTGTCCATGATGATTCGCGGCACTAACGGCATCACGCCAGAGCATGTCGTCATGGGAGCCACCGGCCACGAGCTTGACTTCTCCACCATGCTTGAAATGGAGAATATAGAGATGGCAGAGCCGTTCGATGCACAGCAGTCGTCAACGACATTCTTCTCGCTGATAGAGAACTGGAAGGAGAGCCTCCTCAACATCAGCGACACCCAGCTGCTCTACATCACCGACAAGACCGAGGACCGCGACTTCTTCAAGCCGCGCCAGTTCCCCCGCGTGTTCCAGCAATGGCTTGAGAGCGAAGTGCTCGACAGCTTCGACCCGTCCACCGTATGGCTGCGCCTTGACTTCCCTGAAGGCTATGCCGTGCCCGACGATTTCAGCGTTGAGATAAACGTGCTGCCTGTCACCAACATCGATGTCTGCTCGCTGATGCTCACACAGGCCCAGCCCATTGCCAAGCTGCAGAAGAACGACAACTCCTTCTTCCTGCGGGTTCTTGAGACCAGCACCGCAGCCAACCGCCAGGGCTTCAACATGAACCGCGATGAGATAATCATCCGCGACTTCGATGCCGTATGCTACAACAATGCCGACCTCTACCGCGACGTGCGCAGCCTCTACAACAGGTTCATCGACGACTACTACGCCTTCATAGAGTACAACGGCATCAAGGACGGCGAGGTCCTAAAGCATCTTCGCGAGACTATCAACCGCCTTGGCAAGGGAGTAGGCCAGACCAACGATACCTTCAGTTTCGACAGCGGCACTTACGCCATGAAGAACATGAACCAGTATCCCCCTACCCTATCCACCCGCGTGAGCTACATCACCACCATGGGCCGCATAGGCAACACCCCGCGTGCCGGCGAGACTATGGAGAACAAGCGCGAGCCTGCCCTTGAGCAGAAAGCCTCTATCGTGGTGTCGGCCATGGGCGGTGCCGACAAAGCCACTGCCGACGAGCGCTACGAACAGCTGCGCTACTACTCCCTCACCAACGACCGCCTCTACACCCGCATGGACATCGATGCCTTCCTCCGCAAGGAACTCATGGCAGAATTCGGCAAGGACGAGTTCCGCCGCATCTTCGTCAAGATGACCATCGAGGGGGCCGGCGGCAGCGACTACCTCAAGCGCGGACTCTACATCAGCATAGAGTTCAAGGACAAGAAGAACTACGAGCATGCCAGCACCATGGCCCTCGGCCACCTCTTAGAGCAGCGCATACGCAACCGCTCCTGCATAGCCATGCCCATCATCATCACCCTCAAGAACCTCGAAGAGGAATAACCACCGCCACCTCAGCCCCACCCTATTCGCAAGAGACCATGCCAATGCCACAATACCGCTACACGCCGGGAATGACGCAACATTCCGAAGACATACGCTTCGTACAGTCAATGCTCAACAGCCTGCGCCGCGGACTGATAAGCCCCCCGTGGCCCGGAGTGCCCGCCGACGGCGTGTTCACCGTACAGACACGCGACGCCATCATTGACTTCCAGAAAAGCCAGGGCCTCTCGCCCACCGGAACCATTGACGAACGGCTCATGCGGGCACTGGTCGACTTCAGCTTCAAGAAAGACCGGATGATAATGCAGCAGCGCTACTTGCAGCAATACCACGAACAAGTCAGAAGGGAGGCCGACGAGCTGGCGCGAAGGGAAGCAGAAGCCAAGCGCCAGGCACAGATGCCGGCACAGAGCCACGTGCCAAACGCAGAGTCAGCCTGGCCCACACTGGAGTCCTTCGTGGCAAAATGCACCGAACAGTGGAACGGCATAAGCGCCGACATCTACTCCATCGTCACTTCAGGAGCTTTGAAATACGGCCGCATACAAAACTGGGCCAGCTGGCTCTATGACCAGATAAAGACTAAACTGGCACCCAAGCTGTCAGACTTCATAAAGAAAATCTTCGACATGTTCGGATTCCTCAAAGGGAAAATAGTCAACGGCTGGGAGGCCGTCAGCGGATTCCTGAAGAAAAACGGCTCCAAACTGATAAAATACTTCGGCGGCGACCCTGAGAAAATCAAGAACCTCACCGCCGTCACCAAAGTCAAGGAATTCGGCAAGAACAACTGGGTAGGACTCCTCCTTGCAGGCCTGCCCGCCATCTACAACCTCCTGAGGCGCCTCTTTGCCGACGAGTCGCAAAAGGCCTACTACGAAAAACAGCTTGAAGAGAATATCAAGAGCTTCGTCGGTGCCCTCATCGTCATGATTATCGGCGAATTCGTCATAGCAGGCATCATTGCCTTTGCTGCCAAGATAGGGGTCACTGTCGCTGCCACCGCCGTCACAATGGCTGTAGGCATCGCAATAAGCCTACTCGACCTTATCGTGATATTCATCACAGGAAAAGGTGTAGGCGACTGGGTAATGATAGCCATCGACAAGACTGAAGCTGCCGTTGAAGCTGCCGCCCTCAAGGCCGGCAAGTCAATGTCGAAGACTCTTGAGGACCTCGCATGGGGATACATCAACGCCCTGAACCCCATGAACCTGGTGGGCTTCTAACAGATAATTCATTTCCGTAGAGTTCAACTTCAGCTTCGTAGAGTTGAACTTCAGCTTCGTAGAGTTGAACTTCAGCTTCGTAGAGTTCAACTTCAGCTTCGTAGAGTTCAACTTCAGCTTTAGCTATATCATCACTAAAAAAACAAAAAAACTAGCTTGGAAACTTGCGTATGCAAAAGAAACATAGTACCTTTGCAGGCAATAAAATAGCCTGAACCAAGGTTACTATGATGAAAAGAAGCGTATTCTTCTTCTTCGTATTGTTGACACTCACTGTGTTCAAGTTGCCTGCCGCCGCCCAATCGGCCAGCGACATCATGGCTTATGTGTCTCAATATAAGGACATTGCCCTGGCCGAGGAGCGCGAGTTTGGCATCCCCGCCCCCATCACCCTGGCTCAGGGCATCCTGGAGAGCGGAGCCGGCAAGAGCGGCCTTACCCGCAGCAGCAACAACCACTTTGGCGTCAAGGCCCTTGGCGGATGGAACGGTGCCGTTCATCTGGCCTGGGACGACGAACCGCAGAAGAGCCGCTTCCGCGTATACGCCTCTGCTGCCGAGTCCTTCCGCGACCACTCCCTTGTCCTAGCCCGCAGCAGCCGCTACCGCTCCCTCTTCTCCAAAAGCATCTACGACTACCGCGGATGGGCCATAGGGCTGCAGCGGGCCGGCTATGCCACCGCCACCAACTATGCCGCAGCCCTCATCGGATTCATCGAGACCTACCACCTCTATGCCATCAACGGCGGCGTGAAACTGCGCCCCGGCCGCACCGTCATCGTCACACACACAGCCCAGCAGCAACCCACATTCGACGAATCCTGCGTCATGGCCGACGATGAGCAGACCGAGGAAGAGCAGGCCGTACAGGCAGCAGTGCAGCGCTACGTGGTAGACATCAACGACATCAGCTGCACACTGCTCTACCCAGGCATGACGCTGGCAAACATAGCCATGAAGTATGACATCTCGCAGCAGAAGCTCTTGGAG
Source organism: Prevotella sp. (assembly GCA_017455495.1). Lineage (GTDB taxonomy): Bacteria > Bacteroidota > Bacteroidia > Bacteroidales > Bacteroidaceae > Prevotella. Next base: position 4,669 of record JAFTAR010000024.1, on the reverse strand, counting down.
TACAACGAGGTGACATCAGCCTCCGACCTCCACGAGGGCGACATCGTGTTCCTGGACAAGAAGAAGAAGAAATACACCGGTGCCCGCGACTACTACTATGCCCGCGAAGGCGACACCCTCTACGGCATATCCCAGCAGTTCGGCATACGCATTGCCAACCTGGCCCGCATGAACGACATAGACCTCTTCACCCCCATCAGACCGGGAATGAAGCTCAACCTGAAGTAGAACAAAAACACATTTATATAATCCATGCTTGATATTAATAAGCTTGCTAACAGCGGCGGCCTACTGGACAACCACTACCGCCTGATCCGCCCGCTGAGCACCGACGGAGGCACTGCCGATGTATGGCTGGCCTTAGATGCCAGCACCGTTCGCGATCCGGGAAGCTTAGGCGACATCTCGCACATGAACGATGACGTATAGAGAAGCTCGGCCTCATAGTGGCCATAAAGATATACCGCCCGCAGAACGCCCTCGACATAGAGGGCGAGCAGCGCTTCCGCGATGAGTACATGATAGTGTTCAACTGCCACCATGCCAACCTCATCCACCCCACCCACTTCTCCATCTTCCAGGATACGCCCTACCTGGTGATGCCCTACTGTAAGCTTGGCTCGTCCGAGCTGCTCATAGGCAACCTCACCGGCGACGACAACATCTGGAAGTATATCCTTGATGTCTCTTCCGGCCTGGCCTACCTGCATGCCCAGACCCCTCCCATCATACACCAGGACATAAAGCCGGCCAACGTGCTCCTTGACGACAACCTGAACTACTGTATCACCGACTTCGGCATCAGCGCAAAGAGCGGCAACCACGAGGACGACTATCTTGGCGAGGAGCTTAGCGGCACCATGGCCTACATGGCCCCCGAGCGCTTCGTTGAAGGCTCAGAGCCCAGCACCGCCAGCGATGTGTGGGCCTTCGGAGCCGCCATGCACGAGATTCTCACCGGCAGTGTTCCCTTTGGCGACCAGGGCGGCTACATACAGACACAGCAGGAAGTGGCCCTGCCTGTCATCGCCGGCCTCTCGCCCGACATACAGCGCCTTATCCATGCCTGCCTTGATGCCGACCCGGAGAAGCGCCCCTCTGCCGCCGATATTGAAGAGGCCGCCAAGGCACGCCAATATCCTGTGAAGAAAAAGAAGGTATGGCTCATGGTGACCATAGCCGTAGTGCTGGCCCTGCTCATTGGCGGAGCTGCCGCGTTCTACTTTGCCCAGTCGGATCCGAAGGTAATAGTGGAGTACGAGGAAGCCTACGTGCCTACCAACGAGGAGGTCTATTCCGCCGCCATGCAGAAGATAGACCAGCTTGACGCTGACTCCCTGAAGGCAGGCCTTGACATGCTTGAAGAGCTACGCGCCGTAAACTACGTGCCCGCCATCTACCAGCTGGCCTACACCTACGGCTGGTACTCCGACTCACTTTCCGTGAAGCGCAAGGAGCTGCTCGACATCAACATGGACAGCCGGCACATGCCGCGCAGCGACCGCTGGAACAACCGCGCCATAGACCTCTTCACGCGCATCATGGAAATAGGCGACTCTGCCTACGCCGACATCAATGCCAACGCCACCTACCGACTGGCTCTCTACTATGTAATGCCCAACGAACTCATACAGCCCAACTACGAAAAAGGCAAGCGATTCCTGTTGCGCTCAAGGGAGTGGGCCACCCTGGCAGGCGACACCGACCTCTTGGGCAAGATAGAGCGAGGACTGGCCAGTTTCCAATAAACAACAAAGACAACCATCAGCATGAAACGCATTCTCATCCTTTCAGCATTGTTGCTGCCTGTAGCCTTTGCCCAGGCACAGATTGCCCGCTGGCTCATCAAGCCCGCCTACGAGGCCGTTGACATGCTCTACGGCACAGACCTGTTTGCTGCCGACTCTGCCGGCTCTAAGGTTCTCTATTCGCCTGAGGGCCGCCGTCTGTGCAGCATCTCCGACCGCCTCTGGGAGTTCAACGACCACTACGCAGTAACTACCACTCCAGGCACAGCCAACATCTCGGCAATAGTCAGCGACCAGGGGCGCATAACCCCCGTCAACGGCTTGCAAATCATCACCATACCAAAGTTCAACGACGGCTACATGGTTGTCACCGACGGCGGATACTACCACTATATGGATGTCCATGGACAGGTAGACTCCTACCAGCTCAACTACGCCCATCCATATTCCGGCGGATATGCCTCCTGCATGCGCTACTTCAACCAGCGCAAGCAGAAAGACCCCATCTACCTGCTCATCGACCGCGAGCTTCAGCCTGTTCCCATGCGCTTCAACAACCACGAATTCAAATACAGCGACATTGAGTTCATATCATCGGTCAACGCCGAGGGCGTGGGCTTCGTTGTTGCCAAGGGCAAGGTCTACTCCTTCGACGGACAGACACAGGAGCTCTCGCCCCTATTTGCCGATGCCGACAACCACAACCAGGCCAAGCTCACAGGCGACTTCAACGAGCACTACCGTTCCGAGGGCGACACCTGCTTCGTGCTTACCGCCCCCAGCGGCCGCGGCAACCAGGTGGTCTTGAGGTTCTCAAAGGACCTGGTGCCCCTGTCAATCCAGCGCAACGACGAGGTGTACACCTACAGGAGCAACACCCATAGCTCTATAACCCTGTCAACAACGCTTATCCGCACGGCGGGTCAGAACGGCCTGATGGGCTTGAAGATAGGCGACAACGTGGTGCTGCCCCCGCAGTTCCAGGACATCACCCACCTCTACGGCGAGTGTGCCGTGGTGAAGGCCGACAACAAATTCGGCCTGCTGCGGGTATACCCCAACGACGGTGTCCGCCTCTCCCTCAACGGCGGAGCACCAATCCCCTTCGCCCACCGCACCACAGATAGCAAACTGCGCATTGACCTGCCTCCCTACATCAGCTCTACCTATACCACAATAGATGTAGACCCCAGCACAGGCATAACAATCGACAAGGCACGCAAGGAAGGCCGCGACACTCCTGAAGGCAACTATGTGGAGTATCCCTGCACCATCAACATTCCAGATGGCATCTCCGAGACGCCAAACAGCTACAGCTATCCCATGCAGGTGATATTCAACGGCATGCGCGCCCCTGAATCCAGGGTTGAAGCCCAGGCTTGGCACTACAACTACTACAATGTAATCCTCATAGAGAATGATGCCTCCATCAGCCAGGGTACCCTGACAGCACAGTTTGACATCAGCAAGGAGCGCAACATTGACGACCGTAACTATCCCTACAACGTTGACCTCCAGACCAACGGCATGAGATACGAGATTGAAAGGGTAAGCGAGATTCGCTACAGGTTCAAGATTTTCGGTCTGCAGGAAGGCACCAACACCTTCAAGGCCCTGATAACCGAAGACGGCTGTCCGCCGTTCTACTTCGACTTCGACGTGGAGTATGTCAAGCCCACCACTCAGACAGCACGTCCCACACAGGCCAATGTGCGCCGCCGCCAGACTCCTTCACGCCCCGTACTGGAATACTAAGCCATAGAAGCCATGAAGATTTGCATTTCAGCACTTACCGACACAGGCCTTGAGCGCGAGAACAACGAGGATGCCTGCATCTATTGCCCCGACTTGGAGCATCCCTCCTGGCCTGAGGAAGGCATGGACTACTACAAGCCGCTGAGCCAGGCCGGTTCGCTACTCGTAGTTGCCGACGGCATGGGAGGTACCAACGCCGGCGAGGTAGCCTCAGCCTTGGCCATAGAGACCGTCAGCAAAGCGTTCACGGCAGAGGCAGCAGAGGCGGCTCTGTCATCGGCAGAGGCCACCGACAGTCTTCTCGTCACCACCATCCGCCGGGCAGACAAGGTGATAAACGAGCGCATCATAGCCGATCCCGACACAGCCGGCATGGGCACCACCATCGTTCTCTGCTGGCTGCAGCAAGACAAGGCCCGTATAGCCTGGTGCGGCGACAGCCGCTGCTACCTGCTGCGGAAGGGGCAGCTGCGCCTTCTTACCAAAGACCACTCCTACGTGCAGGAACTCGTGGACAGCGGGAAGATAACTCCTGAGGAGGCTTTCAACCATCCCGACAGCAACATTATCACCCGCGGACTGGGTGACTTCGACTCGGCCGTTGAGCCAGACCTGGTGTCAGTCGAAGTGGAGCCGGAGGACACATTCCTGCTCTGTTCCGACGGTCTGTGCGGCTACTGTACCGACGAGCAGATTGCCGAAGTGATGCAGCAGCCCGATGTCACCACGGAAATGCAGGCCGACCGCCTGCTCCATCTGGCTCTTGATGCTGGTGGCTACGATAATATAAGTATTGTAGTGGCCAACGTCTTGGATGACAATGCCCAGCCCCCTACCCCACCGTCTACCGGACTATGGAACAAGCTCAAGAAGCTTTTAGGTTGACTCCAAAAATAAGTAAATCGTAATAAAAATGATGACCGCAAAAGAAATCCGCGAATCGTTCAAGAAGTTCTTCGAATCCAAGGGCCACGCCATCGTGCCTTCAGCCCCTATGGTAATAAAAGATGACCCCACACTGATGTTCACCAACGCAGGCATGAACCAGTGGAAGGATATTATATTAGGTACGCGCGACCCAGAGCCGCGCCGCCGTGCCGACACCCAGAAGTGCCTCCGCGTCAGCGGCAAGCACAACGACCTTGAGGAGGTGGGCCACGACACCT
>JAFTAR010000023.1 GCA_017455495.1 Prevotella sp. | reverse complement strand
GGTGACGTCGTCGTTCAGAAGCTCCATGATTTTCTGCTGACCCACCTTATAGTACTCGTTGCAGCAGTCTGTAGTGATGGTGAAACCTGGAGGAACGGGAACACCCAGAAGGTTCATCTCAGCAAGGTTTGCGCCCTTGCCACCAAGTTCCTCACGCATTTTTGCATTACCCTCGGCCTTACCGTTGCCGAACAGGTAAACTCTCTTTTGACTCATTAGTGTTGTATTATTACGTTAGTATGTGAATAATTTTTCAATTTTGCAAAGATACACGTTTTTTCGCACACCGCCAAGGAAAACCTGATTTTTTTTTCCAAAGTGGCAGAAAACGCAGTCGTTCTCTGTCTGCTTAATAATAAATAATGTTCGCGAGAGGGCAACAGCCCCAAATAGCAAAAAGATAGAAACAAATCAATTTTACTTGCATTTTGCAAAAATAATTCGGGTTTTTATTTTCATTTTAATGTTTAATTTGTATCTTTGCATCGCATTTACGAAAAGAAAGACAATAATAGCTGTATAAATGAGCAAGATTATCACCCCCATTGACTACAAGTGCCTACTTGACATGCGCCAGACGGAACACGGCATAAAGCTGATAAAGGAGTTTTTCCAGCAGAACCTCTCAACCGAGCTTCGTCTACGCCGCGTCACCGCCCCCCTGTTCGTGCTCAAGGGCCTCGGCATAAACGACGACCTCAACGGAGTGGAGCGCCCCGTGAGTTTCCCCATAAAGGACCTTGGCGATGCCAAGGCCGAGGTTGTCCACTCGCTTGCCAAGTGGAAACGACTCACACTGGCCGAGTACAACATTGAGCCGGGCTACGGCGTATATACCGACATGAACGCCATCAGGGCCGACGAGGAACTCGACAACCTGCATTCGCTCTATGTAGACCAATGGGACTGGGAGGCTGTTATAAACCGTGAGGACCGCACTCTGGGGTTCCTTCGCAACATCGTGGAACGCATCTATGCTGCGATACGCCGCACCGAATACCTTGTGTGCGAGACATATCCGCAGATAAAGCCCTTCCTGCCGGAGAAGATTCACTTCATCCACTCCGAGGAGCTGCTGCGCATGTATCCCGACAAGAGCCCCAAGGAGCGCGAGGATGCCATCTGCCAGACCTACGGCGCCGTGTTCCTCATCGGCATAGGCGGCAAACTGGCCAACGGCGAGAAGCACGACGGGCGTGCCCCCGACTATGACGACTGGAGCACAGTGGCCGAGAACGGGCAGAAGGGTCTCAACGGCGACATACTGATATGGTACCCCACCCTGCAGCGTTCTATTGAGCTGTCGTCAATGGGCATCCGCGTAGACAAGGAGAGCCTTCTGCGCCAGCTGAGCCTTGAGGGCCAGGAAGCCCGCCTGCAGCTATTCTTCCACCAGCAACTCTTAAACGGACTCCTGCCACTTTCTGTTGGCGGAGGCATTGGGCAGAGCCGCCTCTGCATGATTCTGCTGCACAAGGCCCACATAGGCGAGATACAGGCTTCCATCTGGCCGGAACAGATGAGACAGCAATGCAAGGAGCTTGGAATGCCCTTGATTTAGTATTCTGCAAAAAGGCAGTACTTTTTCTAAAAAAGGTACTGCTTTTTTATTAAAAGGCACTGCTTTTTAAAACTATCATTCATCGCTACAGAGTTGCTGCAAGAGAAGACATCTGCTCCGCTTTGCGAAAAAATCAGCTTATTTCCTTGCACAGAAGAAAAGAAGTTAGTACCTTTGCACCCGCTCTGAGGCAGTCGGACGGCAGAAGGTCGCCCAGACGTAAGGGAATCCGGTGAAAGTCCGGAACTGTTCCTGCAGCTGTAATCCCCCGCTTAAAGCGAAGGAGCCTGCCTGTATAACGCCACTGGCACAACATAAGTGCCGGGAAGGTAAGGCAGACTGGGGAAAGTCAGAATACCTGCCTCGTGATAACTATGAGAGTGAAAGAAAAAAAGTATGCCCGTTCAGGAGTTAGCGGCGCACTACACAAGGCAATGATTGAAGCATGAAGCCAAAGTTCATGATGGTGCTGGCACTGATGTGTCAGTCTGTATTTATGACGGCCCAGTCCCTACGTGAGGACAGCATTCAGGAAGTGGTGGTTACCGGCACCGGCACCCAGCACCTGCTGAAGAATGCTCCCGTACAGACCGAGGTGATAAGCCGTCGACAGATTGAGCAGTACGGCGGCGGCAGCATTGAGGACATACTGAGGGGCCTCACGGCTTCGTTCGACTTCAGCGAGAACGACATGGGCAGCCACCTGCAGCTCAACGGCCTGGGCAACAGCTACGTCCTCATTCTCATAGACGGCCGGCGACTGCATGGCGACAACGGCGGCGAGAACGACCTTGGCCTCATTGACCCTCAGAACATTGAGCGCATAGAAATAGTGAAGGGTGCCAGCAGTGCCCTATACGGCAGCGATGCCATAGCCGGGGTTATAAACATCATCACCCGCCGCCACACGGACAGCGGACTGCTCATTGAAAACACGTCGCGCTTAGGCAGCTATGGAGACCTGCGCCAGCACAACGCATTCGTACTGAGCAATGGCATACTGACCTCGCAGACAAACTTCAGCCTGCAGCACAGCGACGGATGGCAGAACACGAGCATCGAAGCGCCAAGCCAGACGGAATACTACATCACCGACTCGCGCAATAAGACCGTCAACCGTCACACTAACTGGCAGATTGCCGAGCGACTGAGCTGGCAGATAAATCCGCAATTAGAAGCCTACGCCTCAGCCACGCTCTACCGCAAGCGTATCTACCGTCCTTCGGGCCACCACCCCGGCGTTGACATCAAGACCTACGACTTGCAGTATAACAACACGTCGGCCACCATCGGCGGCAAGTGGCAGCCCGACGATGCTACCACCATTACGCTCGACGCAGAGTGGAAGCGCCACGCCTACAACTATGCCTTCACCGACACGACACTCACCGACGGCTATGTGAACGGACGCCTCACCAATTTCTTCCCCTATTTCCCTGGTCAGAGGGAACTTCAGAGCGACCAGCGCCTCGCCACAGTGGCCTTGAAGGGTGTCTTTGCCCTACCCTACCGCCAGCGTTTCACTGCTGGCCTTGACTACCGCTACGACTGGTTGCGCGCTCCCATGAGGGTGGACGGCGGAAAAGCCACCGACAACACCGAGGCTGTTTACGTGCAGGACGAGCTGAGCCTGCTTGACCCGCTCTTCATAACCGCCGGCCTGCGTCTGACCCGCAACGAAGGTTTCGGACTCCACCTCACTCCCAAGCTCTCTGCCATGCTCAAGCTGGGAGACAACGCCCGTCTGAGGGCTACATGGAGCCAAGGCTACAAGTCGCCCACGCCCAAGGAACTTCACTATCAGTATGTTCGCAACATGAGCGGCGTCTACCTCTACTTAGGCAATACCGACTTGAGTCCGCAGACATCAAATTACTTCACCCTGAGCGGCGAGTACACCCGTGGGAGGCTCACCGTTACCCTTGCACCATATTATAATAAGGTAGACAACATGATAGCCCTGGTGACCATTCCCCAGCGGCAGGCCCCGGGCAGCCTCGTGGCAAAATACGACCCGCAGCGAGTGCGCCAGTACCAGAATATTGAGGACGCCACAACCCTTGGCGTAGACCTCACCGTTCGCTACCAGGGCCGCCACCTCGCCGTGGGAGGTTCGTACAGCTATCTTGACACCCGGGCCAATCAGTATGACAGCGAGGACGAGACCACCCACCGCGTCACCATAGACGGAATGGCTCACCACAAGGCCAGCTGGTATCTCACCTGGAGAATGAGAAATGGGGAAAATGAGAGAATAAAAAATTATGCCGTAGGCCTCTACGGCCGCATGTCAAGCAAGCGCTACTACCAGATTGACGGCAACGGCAAGGGCTACGCCCTATGGCGGCTTACCGGCAGCTACGAGTGGAACACGCGCAAATTCCTCAATTTCTCTTTCTCTCATTCTCTCAATTTCAAACTTGAGGCCGGCGTTGACAACCTGCTGAACTACTGCGACCGCACGCCTCACGGACTCCACCTCGGCACCACCACTCCCGGCCGCACCGTGTTTGCCTCACTCACCCTGCGCTGGAACAAAGGAAAGAAACTCACAAATAATACAAAACCAAACTTAAACATTAATTCAGATGAACAAGATTAAGACACTCATGGTGGCCATGATGGCTGCCATTGCAGGCATCTCCTTTACTGCCTGCAGCGACGACGATGACAACACCACGTCGAACTACGAGAAGTATCAGCAGGCCGTGAACAACACGGTAAACTCTCAGAATAAGAGCGACAAGGTTATCCTTCTCGTTGCCTTTGGCTCAACCTGGGAGCAGGCCTACGACACCTTCGACAAGGTGGTGAGCGACTACAAGGCCAACTTCGCTGGCTGGGACGTGTACCTCTCCTTCTCTTCTGCCATCTGCATCAACAACGCCCGCGCCGGTGAGAACGTAGCCCCCAAGGACTACTACGACCCCGAGCACTGGCTCACCGCCATCGGCCTCGCCGGCTACAAGCAGATTGTGGTTCAGTCGCTGCAGGTTATTCCCGGTGAGGAATACCGCCGTGTTCGCGACAGCTATGTAAAGGACTTCATGAACAACCGCAACGGCGACTTCAGCGAGGCCTACATGAAGAGCCTCGACCTCAACGTAGCCGTAGGCACTCCCCTCATGGCTGAGGAAAGCGACGCCGAGGCTCTGGCAAATACCCTCAACAACGAGGCTGACGTAAAGGCTGCCCTGTCACGCGGCATCGTGGCTTTCATGGGCCACGGCAACCCCGAGGGCTACGACTACTACGGAGGCAACGTGCGCTACCTGCAGCTTGAGAGCTACCTCCGCAACCTGAACCCCAACTTCTACGTTGGCACCGTTGACATGGACCAGACTCTCATTGACGACGTTCTTGACCACATCGCCGGCGGCTCGTTCGAGTATCAGGTAGGCGACGTTACCATCAACAAGTACTATGCCGCCAACACCACCACTACGGCACAGCTCTACCCGCTGATGTCAATAGCCGGTGACCACGCCCACAACGACATGGCCGACGACGAGGACGAAGATAGCTGGTTCTCAAAGTTCAATGACAAGGGCATTGCCACGACTGCCTACGAGACAAACTTCACCGAGGCTTGTTGGAAGAAGTACACCAAGGGCGAGGACTACATTCCAGGTCTTGCTGAGCGCGCTGCCGTTCGTCGTCTGTGGATGAACCACACTCGTGCCGCCATCAGCACCCTGGGCACAGAGAACGCACTCTCTACTCCTACCACAGCACCCGATGACGAGGAGTAAAAACCCTTCATCAGGTACTCTTAAGAAAAGATAGTACGTGTATTATTATATAAGTGAATCATGAGGAGATCCTGTCGTGAGATAGTGCCTCCTCACTTTTTATCTAATATTCTGAAATGAAACGCAACATCACAATTTCAGCCATGCTTTTGCTTTGCCTGGCAGTACAGGCGCAGATACACCAGATGGAACGCCCCGACACAGCCACCTCCCACCAGTACAACCTTAACCCCGTCGTAGTGACAGGCTCAGGCCACCACCAGCGCCTGAAAAGCACTGCCACTCCTGTCCGCGTGCTCACCGCCCAGGAAATGCGCGAGCAGGGCATCAGCACCATGAGCGAAGCCCTCCAGCGCATGCTCCCCCAGGTTTCTATGGCTCCCTCAAGCATGGGGTCGTTCCTCAGGATGAACGGTCTGGGCGGCAAGTACATACTGGTGCTCGTCAACGGCCAGAAAATATCCGGCGACATATCGAACAACCTTGAGCTGACCCGCATAAACATGGCCCGCGTGAAGCGCATAGAGGTGCTCGACGGCGCTGCGTCGTCGCTCTACGGCAGCGATGCCATTGCCGGCGTGATAAACATCATCACCGACCAGCCCACAAACATGTCTGGCGGTTTACCCGTCAGAATAACCAGCGACAGCCGCCTCAGCGGTGAGGGCCAGCTCACGGAGAGCGTCACGCTCGACGTGTTCAGCCAGGGCTTCGGCTCCTACACCACGTTTACCCATGACCGTGCAGACAGCTACCAGAACAGCCCGCTGGAATACCTGAAGGGCAGCGACACAGAGACACAGCCCACCATAGCTCCGCTCTTCACCGGCTACCGCTCGAACCTTTTCGCACAGAAGTTCACCTATACCCCCAATATGCACCTTGCCCTTAATGCCGGTATTGACCTGAACTCCAAGATTACCGACCGCCCCGACACCCGCGACGACATCACCGGCGGCACTGACTACGAAATGCGCTACAAGGGACTGCGCTGGACGCTGGGAGGAATATACAAGTTTGATGCCAGGAACTCCATACAAGCCGATTTCACCCTTGACCGCTTCCGCTACGGCAAAGAATATGATACCGAGTCCAAAGGTTTTGCCGTTGGAGACTACGTCCAGTCCAAGAAGCAGCGCAACGCCGAAGGCCAGCTCAAGGCCATCCTTGACCTGCCATCGCTTTGGGGCAACACTCAGGGCCTCTCCACCACTATCATCGGAGCCGACTGGCAAAACAGCCGCCTGAACGCAGCCACGGGAAACATTGACAACGCCCAGACCTACACACTCGCCGCCTTTGCCCAGCACGAGCAGCGCGTCAGGGTGGGCAGTGGTTTCGCCTCTGCCACTATCGGTGCACGCTACAGCTACCACGAGAACTTCGGCAGTCACTTCACCCCCAAGGCAACACTTATGTACAGCCTGGGACACTTCAACATCCGCGCAACCTACTCTGCCGGTTTCCGCGCACCGGGCCTTGACGAGCTGAACTACCACTATTTCTCAGTAAACAGGGGCAAGGCTCAGATAAGCTTCGGCAACCAGGGGCTGAAGCCGGAGAAGAGCCACTACTGGTCGCTCAATGCCGAGTGGCGCTCTGACCTCGTAGCACTTAGCCTTACCGGCTTTGTGAACAACATAAGCGATATGGTGGTTAAGCAGAACATCACACTTGACGATGCAGGCCGCCAGATGCTCATGAACGAGTTTACCGACCTCACCGCCGAGCAGGCATCGAAAATGGTGAGCTACGCCCGCTACATGAACAGCGACCGCGGACAGGTGAAGGGACTCACTGCCAGCGTATCGGTGAATGTGCTGCCAGAGCTGAACATCACCGCCAACTATGCCTACACCTACGCACGCAGCAAGAGCGGCGACGAGTGGACCGTACTGGAGCGCAGCATACGCAACAGCGCCACTCTGAGCGCCAACTATCATCACAACTGGGGAAAGTACGGCCTGAACGTGAACCTCACCGGACGCCTGCAGTCCAAGACCTATTATCCTGGCTATGAGAATGCACCGGGCTACGGAGTGTGGAACCTGCACACCACCCACACCTTCAACTTCCTGAAGTGGGCCGTCGTGGAGCCGGGCATAGGCATTGACAACATCTTCAACCATGTTGACAACCGCATAGACTCCTCCCTACGTAAATATGCCCTCTATTCGCCAGGCCGCCTCGCCGTAGCCACACTAAGGCTAAGGTTCAAGTAAATAGAAAAACCCTCGTCACTTCCGGCGAGGGCTTCTTTTGTTGTTTATTGTTGTCTGTAGTATTGCAGAGCCTCCTGCATCCATCCCTGAATGTTGCGTATACGGCTGGCATCCGACGGGTGATCGCTCAGGAACTCCGCCGTCTGCGAGTTTGAAGCCTGCGACATTCGCTGCCAGAAGGTTAATGCCACCTGAGGGTCGTAGCCAGCCATGGCGGCAATGATGAGTCCTATGTGGTCGGCTTCGTTCTCATGGTTGCGCGAATATTTCAGGTTTGCAAAGCTGAAGCCTTGCTCGGCCAAGGCCGTTACCACAGCACGGGTGTTCTGCCCCATTCCCAAGGCTCCCAGAACGGCAGCGCCAAGCTGAGTGCCCTGCTGCTGGCGAATCTTGTTGCTCATCTGCTCGGCTGAATGCTTTGCAACGGCATGGGCAATCTCATGTCCAAGGACTATTGCCAGAGAGGCCTCGTCCTGAGTGACAGGCAGCAAGCCCTCGTAGACAACAATTTTTCCGCCTGGCATGCACCACGCGTTGACCTGGCGGTCCTGCACAAGGTTGAACTCCCACTGATAGTTGCTCACCTCAGCTCCCAGACCATTGGCATTGAGATACTTGGTGACAGCATTTGCCAGCCTCTGGCCAACGCGCTGTACCATGGCGGTATTGCTTGCATTGGTGGAGCGGTGTGCCTGAGCCATGAACTGCTGATACTGTTGAGAGGCCAGCGTCAAGACCTCGCCGTCGCTTACCATAAGTGTCTGCTTGCGCCCTGTGATGGGCACCCTGCTGGTAGTGCCGCAGCCAACAAGAAGGACTGCAACCAGCGTTAACAGGATAAATCTTAATTTTCTCATTTTAGTTGTTACATTAGTATTGTTTGTTGTTTGTTTACATCAGTATGATAAAAAAGTTGTCTTTCAAGATGCAAAGGTAGTACTTTTTTCCGTCTTCTCTGCAAGAGTCACTATTCATGATGGGTTAAAAAAACACAAAAACTCAAGAGTCTGCTACGATTATCAATTCCTATTTAGTAACTTTGCAGACAAAGAAAGAAAAAACTCACAAACTAATAACTTATAAACTCACAAACTGAAAAATGAAAGCCTTCAACGACAAGAACTTTGTCCTGGAAACCGAGGTGGCTCAGGACCTGTATCACAACCATGCGGCCAAAATGCCCATCATTGACTACCACTGCCATCTGATTCCCGAGATGGTGGCCAACGACCACCGCTTCAAGAGCATCACCGAGCTGTGGCTTGGCGGCGACCACTACAAATGGC
>JAFTAR010000002.1 GCA_017455495.1 Prevotella sp. | reverse complement strand
TCCGCCCACCCAACGGCATTCTGCCGGTGTGGGCGTTTGTATGTGTCGGGGTTTACCTGCTCCAGTCGTCGTCCCAGACGTTGTAGTCGCTGCGCTGCTCGTCTTTGACGAGGACGCTTTCGCCGTTCGTTTCAGTGCTGCCTAACTTTCCTGTGAAACCATCAGGGGATGCTGCGATCAGGCTTGCTGTTGAGCATTTCAGGATGTCTGTTGCTGGTGTGATATATGTCTTTTTCATTGTTGCTGTCTGTTTTTGTGTTATACGTTATTACTTGATGACCATCTTGCGGCCGTCGCGGATGTAGATGCCGCGCTGGGGCGTGCTGACGCGCTGTCCGGCGAGGTTATACACTGCGTTGCTGGTCACCTTTGCCGTGGGCAGGGATGCGATGCCTGTCTCCATGCCGTTGATGACGACGTTGAAGGACTTGACGCCGCTCTCACCCGTCGCCACCTTGAGGAAAGCCTTGCCGGCAGCGATGGTGCCGCTCGTGATGGGGTTGAACTGCACGTTGTCGTTATCGGCGACGGTGAGGCCATAGTAGGTGTAGCCCGTCTCTGCTGGAGCGCTTGTGGCGGTAGTGGAGCCAATCAGGTTGCCCTTGTCTGTCTCGGAGCTGGCAATCGTGGGAATCACATAGCTGCCCTCGGCGGCCTTCAGCACAACACCCGTGTTGGCGGGAACGTTATCTACCTTCGTCAGGGTGACGGTTCCCTCTGAGACGGTGGCTGTGTAGGCTTCGAGACCGGTCACGCTGGAGAAGTCAAGAGCCTGAGTGGTGTAGAGCGTTGCCCAGCCGGCGGAGGTGACGGGGACGACTGCCTCATTATACATAGCCAACCAGGACTGGCTCACAGAGAGTGCGACCTTTATGTTCCCTGACAGACTAACACCAGCGTCGGAGGAATTGTAGGAGTAGGTCCAAGCTGTACCGTTGGCTGTGGTGATGTTACTAGAGATGGTAAGTGCGTTCTCGGCAGAATAAGTCACGGTCATATCGACTACGGCGCCATTCATCTGATCGACGAACACGTTCCAGTCGTAATTGTTATTACACCCCGAGTTGTTACCCTTGACATCTTCCCAATTGTCGGCGCGCAGAACGATGACTCGATTGTCATTAGAGTAGTACACCGGTAGCACCCAGTTCTGCCAGTTGCCGCCATTGCCCTTGTTGAAGTTGATGAACTTGTAGCTGCAGGAGCTACCGGGGGTGAGTTCCACCCTGTCCGTCATGGCGTTGAGGTAGTCTGTCGTGCAGGCCACATTGCCGAGGGTGTTGGCGGGAGTACCCTTCACATAGAGCCAGTCGAGGCCGCTGGCACTTGCGCCGTCACAAGCAACATACAACACTTTTGGCTCGTAGATTGTGAACGCTTCTGAGTTTCCGGATTGACTCCATGCGCTTTTTGTAAGAGTAAAGGTAAAGACAACATCATCCCCAACTTTGAAGTTACAAGTTTTGCCATCTCCGCCATTCCCTTCTCCGCCACCTGCAAAAATTTGATAGGTACCGGCAGGGAGGGTGAGCACTTGTACATAGGTGCTACTATTAGTCGTACTGGCAAAAGCTCCATTTGACGCACGAGTGTTGGTATAGCCGCTGTTGCGCTTAGTCATGCCAGTGATATTTTCTGCCTCGGCGTAATAAATGACATCAGAAACCGTAGCTTGGTTATATGTGACATTAACGTTGTAATTATCCGTGGTAGGCGAGAAAGTAGTGCGGTAATAATCACTGCTGTTATTCGCAATGCTGTATAGAGTGTTGCCGGAGCGGATATACTTCGGATAGGCGACTGTGATGGCTGTGCCGGTATATGTTCCGGTTGCAAGTGTCTTCAGCTCGTTGCCCGAACCATCAACAGCATTAACAGTGTAATTGAAGTTCTTGTCTGCTATAATCTTATTAATCTGCTCGGCGGAGAGGGCTGTGTCATAGACGGCGAAGTCATCGAAGCCGAAGGCAGGATCGAGATCAGCATAATTGTTATACTGGTTGCCGCCTAAGCATACGTAGGTATAATTCTTTATGTTTGTGAAAAACCCTGAATTATCGCTAATATTCCAAGTGTTTATAGCGACCCCATCTACATATACTACAGCGGTAGGTGTAGAACTGGAATATGATTATCCGCATTTAACCGACTAGAAATTTGGCTGAATCCCAGAAAATGCCTACCTTTGTACCAAGTTTGAAATTCCACTGCAAGATGAAGCTATTTGAATTTACCCAGCGTTTTCCCGACGAGGCCTCCTGTGAG
>JAFTAR010000022.1 GCA_017455495.1 Prevotella sp. | reverse complement strand
ATAATGCGCATAATCTGTCCCACTAACTTATTGTAATTATTCAAATTTGTGGATAAAATTATGGTAATTATGGTAATTTGTTTCCTTATAACTTCTAATGACCGATTTGGGTATAAAAGGCCCCAGGTGCAACAGGTGCAAGAGGTGCAACAGACAGTGTGCATCCATACGTTCTTTCAGTTGTTCCTGGGTCGGCAACACGTCCCAAGACAAATATATCTCAACGTGGCTTCCGTGCAGAGCCTTATACAGCCCTTTTCAGTATTTCACGGTTTACCTGACTCCGAGTTCGCGGAGCAGGCGGTCGGCATGGCCCCAGCGGTCCATCATGAAGAGGACGTAGCGGATGTCGACGCCGATGCAGCGTGCCAGCTGGGTGTCGAAGAAGATGTCGCTGGAGAGGGAGTCCCAGTTGCCGTCGAAGGCCAGGCCTATGAGGCGGTTCTGCCCGTCGAACATGGGGCTGCCGGAGTTGCCGCCGGTGATGTCGTTGGTGGTGAGGAAACACAGCTGCAGCTGACCCGTGCGGCTGTCGGCGTAGGGCGCGAACTCAGGGCCGCTGAGCAGGGTGAGCATCTCTGGCTCCACGCGGTAGTCCTCCACGCCGTCCAGTCCCTGCTGCATCTTGCGCACCAGGCTGGGCGAGGCAGTGAAATAGCCCGAGGGGCGGCCGCCAAGAGTGTACTGGCGCACCTGGCCGTAGCTGAGGCGCATGGTGAAGTTGGCATCGCTGTAGTGGGGCATGTCCTGCTCCATGCGCAGCTTGGCCTGACAGAGCAGGCGCTCCTGCTGTTCTATCTCGCCCATGAAAGCTGCAAACTCAATGTGGAACTGCTGCAGCAGCTCCATAAGCTGGAAGCCGAACTGCACGCCGGGGTCTTTCATGAACGACTTCTTGTTGGGGTAGACCCTGTTCTTCTTTATCAGGGCCGACTTGCGGAACAGATACTCGGCGTAGGCCATGCAGTCGCCGTGGAAGCGGGTGTCAATCTCTTCGGTGTAGAAGGCTGGCAGCCACTGGCTGTCCTTCAGCTGCTCGCGGTAGTTCTGCAGCAGGGTGCCCAGGATTTCACAGTCGGTGGCCTGGTCCCAGGTGTCGCGGTTGTTCTTGAAGTTTATGTGCTGGCGCTTGCCGCTGCCCACGGGTTCTGCGCCGTTGAAGGTGAGCAGGGCGCGGCGGCACAGCTCGTTGGTGTTATAGAATGTCTCTATGAAGAGCATGTATGTCTCAGACAGGGCAATGCTGCGCTCGTAGAGCTGGCCTAAGCGCTCCATGTCGAGCCACTCACGGCTGGCTTCGGCGGCGGTCTCGGCGGCAAAACCGCCGAGAGCTGTGTCGGGTGGCAGGAGGAAGCCCGTTTCGTGCTGCCACTGAACGAGCTGCTGTTCGAAGAGCTCTTTCTGGCGTATGAGTCCGATGGAGTCTATGCATTTGTTCATGCCGATGGAGTTCTTCCAGTAGTTCGACGACTGCGCATACTTCGAGTCGTACTTTATGCGCACAGCCTCGGAGGCATCCATGTGGCGCTTCATGACCTGCTGCTTCACGCCGCGCACCTGTGCCCTGACGGCATTCTCGGCATAGCGCTCGCGAATGCCGAAGCTTGACAGGTAGCGGCTGGTGCTGCCGGGGTAGCCCATGGTCATGGAGAAGGAGCCCTCCTGGTATCCGTCCATGGAGATGCGTGCCCAGTGCTGCGGGTGGTAGGGCACGTTGCGCTCGGAGTAGTCGGCCGGTCCGCCGGTCTCCGGGTCACAGTAGATGCGGAACACGGAGAAGTCGCACGTCTGGCGCGGCCACATCCAGTTGTCGGTCTCGCCGCCAAACTTACCCATAGACTTGGGAATGGCGAAGACCAGGCGGAGGTCGCGGAAGTCGCGGTAGGTGGTGGCGTAGTAGCGGTTGCCCTCGTAGAAGGCCTTCAGCTCAAGCCTCAGCGTGGGGTCCTGCTGCTTCACCTGCATGGAGAGCATGTTCTCAAGGCTGTCAAGGTACATGGCCTGCTCGTAGCGGCCCATGAGGCGGAACTCGTCGGTGACAACGAGGTCGGTGACATCCTTCTGCTCCACCATGAAGCTCACGAACATGTTCTCGTTTGGCAGTTCGTCGGCGTATGTCTGGGCATAGAAGCCGTTGAGCATGTAGTCGTGGTCGACGGTGCTGTGCGAGCGTATAGCCTCGAAGCCGCAGTGGTGGTTGGTGAACACCAGGCCGTCGGGCTGACGACAACGCCCGAGCAGTAGCCCGAGAAGTTAACCACGCTCTTCATGATGGCATCGTCGGCGTTGTACAGCATGTCGTAGGGCAGCTGGTAGCCCTCGGCCTGCATCTGCTGGTACACGGCCTGCGGCAGGTCGTAGAGAGTCCACATGCCCTCGTCGGCCTGTGCGCCCAAGAAGGGCAGGAGGGCTATTGACAGTAAGATTTTCTTTCTCATTTTTTATATTAGGCAACATCTATTAATTCATAAATTCGAGTGGAAGCCGTTCCGTTAGACTCGCTTCTTGCGGAATCTCACCCTCATCAGAGGGTTACGGCTCGCGATAGTGTTCGTTTATCCACTCATTGACATGCTTTTTTTGACGATT
>JAFTAR010000021.1 GCA_017455495.1 Prevotella sp. | reverse complement strand
TTTTTTGTACCTTTGCACGGAAATTGGCGTACTACGCCCCTTTACAAATGAGAAGAAGAAAAAAAACGACCGGCCGCCACCATGGTATGCAGGCTTTTACGTTGTGCATAAGCACCACGATGGTGCTTATCTTGCTGGGCATGGTGGTGCTTTCCGTTCTTTCTGCCCGCAACCTCACGAAGTATGTTAAGGAGAACATGGCAGTAAGCCTGATTTTGGGCGACACCGTGACCGTGGCCCAGGGCTTGCAGCTGGCCGACAGCCTTAAGACGCAGGCCTTTGCCCGCGAGGTGAGATACATTAGCAGTGAGGAAGCCCTGGTTACCATGACAAACGAGATGGGGGCCAACCCCGTGGAGTTTGCAGGCCAGAACCCCTTCCAGGCCGAGATAGAGGTGATGCTCAACGCTGCCTATGCCAACAAGGACTCCCTGCAGCTCATAGGGCAGCAGCTGAAGGAGGACAACCGCGTGTTCGACATAAGCTACCTGGCCGACCAGATAGACGACGTGGACCGCACCGTGCAGCGCATAAACCTCTTCCTGCTCATCCTGGCGGCACTCCACATCTTCATCTGCTTCACGCTGGTAAACAACTCCGTACAATTAGGCATATACTCCCGGCGCTTCAACATACACACCATGAAGCTGGTGGGGGCCAAGTGGGCCTTCATCAGGCGGCCCTTCCTGCTGAAGAGCATCGCCATAGGCATGGTGGCATCGGTGCTGGCATGCGGCGTACTGGGCACAGGCTATTACCTGGCTCATGAATACGAGCAGTGGGCAAGGGTGTTCATCACTCAGCAGGACCTCATCGTAACCGCTGCAGCCATCTTCGCCTTCGGATTCCTCATCATGCTGCTGTGCACGCTGCTGTCTGTGAACAAATACCTGCGCATGACGGCAGGGGAGCTGTATAAGAGTTGAGAATTACGAATTAAAAAATAATATGGACAAGAAGAATTTAGCTTTTGGACGGATGAACTTCATACTGCTTGGCATTGGTATGCTGGTGGTGGTGATTGGCTTCATCCTCATGGGCGGCGACTCAACGACGCCCGACCACTACAACCCAGACATTTTCAGCACCCGCCGCATTGTCGTGGCTCCCATAGTGTGCCTTGTCGGCTTTATTTCAATGATCTATGCCGTGGTGCATAAGTCCAAGGACGCAGTGGCACAGGCAGAAGTTTCTACCCCAAAGACAGAGGAGGATAAAGGCTGATGACACTGCTCGAAACCATTATCGTGGCCATAGTGGAGGGCTTGACGGAGTTCCTGCCCGTATCGTCCACGGGCCACATGATTATCGCCCAGAACCTGCTGGGCGTTGACACCAACGATGCCTTCGTCCATGCCTTCACCTTCATCATACAGTTCGGGGCCATTCTCTCCGTCGTGGTGCTCTACTGGAAGCACTTCTTCAAGTTCAACAACAGCCCCGCCCCCAAGGGCAGCAGCCTGTTCGGCAAGCTGAAGCACAAGTACCGCTTCTACTGGCTGCTCTTCATTGGCGTACTGCCTGCCGTGGTAATCGGACTGCTGGCCAAGAAGTCGGGCCTGCTCGACTGGCTGCTTGACAGCGTTGAGGTGGTGGCCATAATGCTTGTCGTGGGAGGCATCTTCATGCTTTTCTGCGACCGCCTGTTCAACAAGGGCAGCGATGCCAACCAGATAACGGAGCGCCGTGCCTTCTTCATCGGCCTCTTCCAGTGCATCTCGGTCATCCCCGGCGTGTCGCGCTCCATGGCCACCATCGTAGGCGGCATGACGCAGAAGCTCACCCGCAAGCGCGCCGCTGAGTTCTCGTTCTTCCTGGCGGTGCCCACAATGGCCGGAGCCACCCTGCTCGACCTGCTCGACCTGATGAAGGAGGAGACCAGCTGGGCCACTACCCACAACATCTGGATGCTCGTGGTGGGCTGTGTCGTAGCCTTCATCGTAGCCCTGCTGGCCATGAAGTGGTTCGTCAACTTCCTCACCAAGTACGGCTTCAAGGCCTTCGGCTATTACCGCATCATCGTTGGCGGCATCATCATCGCCCTGCTGCTGGCCGGCCAGTCGCTGTCAATGGTCGACTAACCGTACCTGCCCCTCACCCACCCGCTTACCGTAAAGAACATGAACTTCCAGGAAGGAGCCTTCATCTACATAAACAAGCCCTACCGCATGTCGTCGTTCGGTGCGCTGGCCCACATCCGCTATCTCGTGTCAAAGAAGATACACGTGAAGCGGGTGAAGATGGGCCATGCCGGCACGCTCGACCCTCTTGCCACCGGTGTACTGATACTCTGCACCGGCAAGTTCACCAAGCAGATAGAGACGCTGCAGCTGCACGACAAGGAATACACCGCTACCCTGCAGCTTGGAGCCACCACTCCGAGCTATGACATGGAGCATGAGGTTGACCAGACCTTTCCCACCAGCCATATTACGCGCGAACTTATAGAAAAGACCCTGCCCCGCTTCACTGGCGACATCATGCAGGTGCCGCCGCTCTACTCGGCCTGCATGGTGGCCGGCGACCGTGCCTACGAGCTGGCACGCAAGGGCGTGGACCACCAGCTGGCTCCCAAGCCGGTGCACATAGAGGAGCTGGAGCTGACGGCATTCGACCCGGAGGCGATGCAGCTCTCCATACGTGTGGTATGCGGCAAGGGCACATACATACGCTCACTGGCCCGCGACATAGGGGCTGCCCTTGACAGCGGAGCCTACCTCACGGCACTCTGCCGCACCCGCGTGGGCAGCGTACGCATAGAAGACTGCCAGACCTTTGACTCCTTCCCTGCATGGCTTGATGCCCAAGAGGTGGAAAGACAATAAAAACCACAAAAAACACGTTATTATAATATATGAAACTATCGCAATTCAAATTCAGGCTGCCAGAGGAGATGATTGCCCTCTATCCTCCACACAAGGCTTTCACTAACGACGACGGCACCGTAGAGCGGGTGTACAGACGCGACGGCTGCCGCCTTATGGTGGTTCACCGCAAGAGCCAGAAGATAGACATGTGGAAGAAGGATGCCGACGGCAACGACACCACGGAGCCTATCACCTTCCGCAGCATAGTGGACTATTTCCACGAGGGCGACACCTTCCTGTTCAACGACACGAAGGTGTTCCCCGCACGCCTCTTCGGCACCAAGGAAAAGACCGACGCACAAATAGAGGTGTTCCTGCTGCGCGAGCTGAACCCGGAGCTTCGCCTGTGGGACGTGCTGGTGGAACCGGCCCGCAAGATCCGCATAGGCAACAAGCTGTTCTTCGACGGCGAGGGTCCCATGGTGGCCGAGGTAATAGACAACACCACCTCACGCGGCCGCACCCTGCGCTTCCTCTACGACTGTCCGCACGATGAGTTCAAGCAGGAACTCTTCTCGCTTGGCTCGGCTCCCATACCCCGCTACATCATTGAGCGCAGGCCGCCGGAACCCGACGACACAGAGAACTTCCAGACCATCTTCGCCCGCAACGAGGGTGCCGTGACGGCTCCTGCCACCAATCTGCACTTCAGCCGCGAACTGATGAAGATTATGGAGATACGCGGGCTGCAGAGCGCCTTCATAACCCTGCACTGCTCGCTTGGAGCTTTCGACACTATTGAGGTTGAGGACCTCACCAAGCACAAGATGAACTCAGAGCAGATATTTATTGGCCCGGAGGCTTGCCGCATAGTAAACGATGCCAAGCAGAACGGCAACAAGATATGTGTGGTGGGAGCCAGCACGGCTCGCGCCGCTGAGAGTTCTGTGGGCACCGACGGACTGCTGAAGGAGTATGAGGGCTGGACAAACAAGTTCGTGTTCCCTCCCTACGAGTTCGGACTTGGCAATGCCCTCGTGGTAAACTTCTACCACCCGGAGTCAACCATGCTGATGCTCACAGCTGCCTTCGGCGGCTACGACCTCGTGATGGAGGCCTACCAGTTGGCTGTAGACAACGGCTATATGTTCGGCTGCTACGGCGACGCCATGCTTATCCTTGATGATTAGTCCGCGGTCGGCGGTTTACCCGCCGACAAAGTCTTAAACCTACAGCATTGAAACCAGAGCAGCTCCATACCGTATACTTAGGACTTGGCTCCAACCTTGGCAACAGGGAGGAGACCATAAGGACTGCTATGCAGCTCATTGGAGGGCAGATTGGCACTATTGTGCGCCAGTCTGCCCTCTACTATTCAAAGCCGTGGGGGTTCCGGTCTGAGAACAGCTTTGTCAACGCGGTAGTATGTGTTGAGACCGCTCTCACACCCCGCAAACTGCTCAAAGCCACGCAGAAGATAGAGCGCTCTTTGGGCAAGAACGAAGAGCACGCCACAAAAAGAGAAATCTCAAACCTCAACCCTCAAATCTCAAATCTCAACCCTCAACCCTCAATCCTCTACCGCGACCGTCCTATCGACATTGACATACTGCTCTACGACGACCTCACCGTCAGCGAGCCAGACCTTGTCATCCCCCACCCTCTGATGCAGGAGCGTCCTTTCGTCATGGAGCCTCTGTCAGAGATTATGGCGCAAGGACACAAACAAGAACAAACACAAGACCAAGAATTAGAATACAATGGAAGAAATCAAGAGCCAGCTGCCTGACAACGCGTTCAGGGAGCTGAAAAAAGGAGAAGAATACGAGCCGCTGATGTCACCCCGCAGCCAGTACCCAGAGGTAAACACATGGTCGGTGACGTGGGGCGTGCTTATGGCCATGCTCTTCTCGGCAGCCGCCGCCTACTTGGGCCTGAAGGTGGGCCAGGTGTTCGAGGCCGCCATCCCCATCGCCATCATCGCCGTTGGCGTGTCCACGGCTGCCAAGCGCTCGAAGGCCCTGGGCGAGAACGTCATCATCCAGTCCATAGGCGCCTGTAGCGGAGCCGTGGTGGCAGGAGCCATCTTCACCCTTCCCGCCATCTACATCCTACAGGCCAAGTATCCCGAGATGTCGGCCTCGTTCATCAAGGTGTTCCTGGCCTCTGCCTTGGGCGGCATCCTTGGCATACTGTTCCTCATCCCCTTCCGCAAGTACTTCGTCAAGGACATGCACGGCAAGTACCCCTTCCCCGAGGCCACCGCAACGACGCAGGTGCTGGTTAGCGGTGCAAAGGGCGGCGACCAGGCCAAGCCACTCATTCTGGCTGGCCTCATTGGCGGTCTCTACGACTTCATCGTGGCTACGTTTGGCTGGTGGAACGAGACCGTCACCACGCGCATGGTGGGCTTTGGCGAAACCATAGCCGAGAAGGCTAAGGTGGTGTTCAAGGTCAACACCTCGGCTGCCGTACTTGGCCTGGGCTACATCATCGGCCTTAAGTACGCGCTCTACATCTGCTTAGGCTCACTTGCCGTGTGGTGGCTCATAGTGCCGGGCATGTCGCTGCTGTTCCACGACACCGTGCTCAACATTGGCGGCGAGACCGTTACGCAGACCGTTGGCCAGATGTCGCCCGAGATGATATTCAAGACCTATGCCCGCTCCATCGGCATCGGCGGCATCGCCATGGCCGGCATCATCGGCATCGTGAAGTCGTGGGGAATCATCCGCACAGCCGTCTCCCTGGCCGGCAAGGAGCTAAAGGGCAGTGCAGGCGGCACGGCTCAGGACACGCTGCGCACCCAGCGCGACCTGTCGTTCAAGTTCATTGCCATCGCCTCTATGGTGGCACTGCTGGTCACGTTCGTGTTCTT
This sequence comes from Prevotella sp., assembly GCA_017455495.1. GTDB lineage: Bacteria > Bacteroidota > Bacteroidia > Bacteroidales > Bacteroidaceae > Prevotella. Next base: position 2,861 of record JAFTAR010000021.1, on the reverse strand, counting down.
CTGGCTCGGCGTCATGCACAACCTGCTCTTCGCCGTGGTGGCCATCCTGCTCACAGCCTTCATAGCCTTCCTCTTCACCACCGTTGCCGCCAACGCCATAGCCATCGTAGGCTCCAACCCCGTCAGCGGCATGACGCTGATGACGCTTATCCTCGCCTCCGTGGTTCTTTCTGCCGTGGGCCTCAGCGGTCCCGGCGGCATGCTTGCCGCTCTCATCATGGGCGGCGTGGTGTGCACTGCCCTCAGCATGGCAGGCTGCTTCATCACCGACCTGAAGATAGGCTACTGGCTGGGCACCACGCCCCGGAAGCAGCAGCAGTGGAAGTTCCTCGGCACGCTGGTCAGCGCTGCCACCGTGGCCGGCGTGATGATGCTTCTTAACAAGACCTACGGCTTCAACCCCAACGTAGAGGGCCACTTGGTGGCTCCACAGGCCAACGCCATGGCTGCCGTGATAGAGCCTGTGATGAACGGTCAGGGAGCACCCTGGCTGCTATACGGCATAGGTGCCCTGATAGCCCTCATCATCAACTTCTGCAAGATGCCGGCCCTGGCCGTGGCACTGGGCATGTTCATCCCCTTGGAGCTTAACACCCCGCTCGTTGTCGGCGGTTTCATCAACTGGTTTGTGACAAGCCGCTCAAAGGACAAGGCTGTCAACGAGGCCCGTGGCGAGCGCGGCACCCTAATAGCCAGCGGATTCATAGCCGGCGGAGCTCTCATGGGCGTGGTAAGCGCACTGATGCGCTTCGGAGGCCTAAACTTCATTGACAACGACTGGATGGCCAACCCGCTCTCCGAGCTGGCAGCACTGGCAGCCTACGTGCTGCTCATTGCCTACTTCATCAGAGCAACCAAGAAATAAATCATATTATCCTTTATCATTATTAAAAACTACAGAACTATGGGACTAATTGAACAGATTATTGCGCGCGCCAAGAGCAACAAGCAGCGCATCGTGCTCCCCGAAGCAGAAGAGGAGCGCACCCTCTGTGCCGCCGACCGCGTGCTGGCCGACGACATTGCCGACCTCATCCTTATTGGCAACCCCGACAAGGTGCATGCCCTGGCCAAGGAGAAGGGCCTCACCCACATTGACAAGGCAACCCTCATCGACCCGCTGAACTACGAGAAGAGCGAGGAGATGGCCCAGCTGCTGCAGAAGCTGCGCGAGAAAAAAGGTATGACCATTGAGAAGGCCCGCGAGCTGGTTAAGGACCCGCTCTACCTGGGCTGTATGATTATCAAGACCGAGGGTGCCGACGGCCAGATAAGCGGTGCACTCAGCACCACCGGCGAGACCCTGCGCCCCGCCCTGCAGATCATCAAGTGCGCCCCCGGCATCACCTGCGTTAGCGGTGCCATGCTGATGATTACCGACAAGCCCGAATACGGCGAGAACGGCGTCCTCGTGGTTGGCGACGTGGCCGTCACCCCGATGCCCGATGCCAACCAGCTCAGCCAGATTGCCGTCTGCACCGCACAGACCGCAAAGAGTGTGGCCGGTTTCAAGGACCCGCGCGTGGCCATGTTGTCGTTCTCAACTAAGGGCAGTGCCTCTCACGAGGTTGTTGACAAGGTTGTTGAGGCCACAAAGCTGGCCAAGGAGCTTGACCCCGAGCTGAAGATTGACGGCGAGCTGCAGGCCGATGCCGCCCTCGTGCCCTCCGTAGGTTCGAAGAAGGCTCCCGGCTCAGAGATTGCAGGCAAGGCCAACGTGCTCGTCTTCCCCTGCCTTGAGGTGGGCAACATCGCCTACAAGCTGGTGCAGCGCCTGGCCGGTGCCACCGCCGTAGGCCCCATCCTGCAGGGCATAGCCCGTCCTGTCAACGACCTCAGCCGCGGCTGCTCCGTCAACGACATCTACTACCTCGTTGCCATCACCGCCTGCCAGGCCATGGATGCAAAGAAATGAAAGTGAATAAATAAAGTTCTGAAACAAATACTCATAATTCGCATAATTTTATCCACAAATATTCATAATTCCGTATTATGACTGAGCAAGAGTACCTTGACATGTATGATGTTGTTGGTGTGGCACTTGATGTCTACAACGAACTTGGACGTGGAATGGAAGAGCCTATATATCAGGAAGCACTCGCATTAGAGTTTCAGCTTAGAGGAATGGAGGTTGAGCGTGAAAAGTTACTTACGCTGTCATATAAAGGTATTAAACTTGAAAAATTCTACAAGGCCGATTTCTATTTTAAGGGGATTGTCATTGAGATAAAGTCAGTAGACCAGATAACATCAGACCACCGTGCCCAGCTATTCAACTACATGCGGATAGCTAAAAAGGAACGGGGATTACTATTTAACTATGGCGAAAAAAATATGCATACAGAGCGTTACCTTTACATTTCAGAGGACGATGAGTTCGTTCTGATAAACAAGAGCAATCTCAAACTCTACATTGATAGTAAAAAGGAATAATAATTTATGAGAATTAGTGGATAGAATTATGCGTATTATGCTTATTTGTTTCCAACAAAAAGATTAGAAAATGAAGATATTAGTTTTGAATTGTGGTTCGTCCAGCATCAAGTACGCCCTGTACAACATGGACGACAAGAGTGTGATGACCAGCGGCGGCGCAGAGCGCGTAGGCCTTGACGGTGCCTTTGTCAAGGTGAAGCTGGCTAACGGCGAGAAGAAGCAGATTATGCACGACATACCCGAGCACACCGAGGGTGTGAAGTTCATCTTCTCCCTGCTCACCGACCCCGAGATTGGTGTCATCAAGGACCTGAAGGAGATTGATGCCGTGGGCCACCGCATGGTGCACGGCGGCGAGAAGTTCAACAAGAGCGTCATCCTGACCGACGAGGTGCTCCGCGAGTTTGAGAAGTGCAGCGACCTGG
>JAFTAR010000020.1 GCA_017455495.1 Prevotella sp. | reverse complement strand
GCCGAAGAGACTTCGACGGTGACAAGGCTGAAGGATGCCATCAACGCTGAGAACATAGGCTCCAACAAGCGCAATGCCCTGATCAAGGAGTTTAACAGCAAGTTTGGGCAGTACCTTACTAACTTGCTGAATGAGAAATCGACGGCACAGGATCTGGCCACTGCCTATAAGGAGGTGGTGAAGAACCTACGCGCAAAGATGCTCCTTGAAGCCAAGGAGAAAGACATGCGCGAGACGGTGGGTGTTCGCTATGGATGGGAGGCTCAGCAACTGGCTGACTACGACAAAGTGGCAAGCGAACACAATACGGTGATGAACGGTGCATGGCTCAAAGCTGCCGTGGATGAGGAATACCAGAAGATGCTGGAAACCAACGGTGGACAGATAAGCTACGACCAACTGAACAGGGCGGTATTCGCAAACCATATCGCACCGCAACGTGTAAGGGAGGGCTACTACGACACGGTGGAGAACCAGATGGACACGTCAATGGGTGAAGCTTGGGATGCATATCTAAGGCAGTATGTCAGCACCCGTGTATATGAAAGGCGGGTCAACGATAAGTGGAAGCCCTACGAGGATGACATCAACGCAGCCATCGAAGCGGGACTGAATGTTGACGATGGCGACGGCGGAGGGAATGGCCTTACGCCTACTACTGACACAAACGGCAATACGGATAAATTCAAGGCTGAGAAAGACTGGAAGGCACAGGAGGAAGCACTTAACCGTATCGCGTATGCTACCGGTGAGAAGAACTATGAGCAGTACCAGCAGCGCATTCTCGCCATTGAAGTGGAATACCAGCAGAAGATACTTGACCATACCGACCTGACAGACCAGGAGCGGTTAGAGGCACAGGCTGCTTTCTATGAGGCCAAACGAAAGCAGACCGAAGACGGGGAAAAGCGCACCGTCGAACAGGAAAATCAACTGTACAATGAATCGGTTGCCCTGCAGAAGCAACGATACATTGACGGGGAAGTGGATTCTGAGACGTACCAACAAACATTAGAGTTGTTGGAATTGAACCACCTTCGCCGTATGGTTTCCCTCTATAAGCAGGGTACTAACGAGTATATTCAGGCGCAGAGGGCCTATCAGGACAGGCTTATTGCTGACCAGAAGAAACGGCAGCAAGAGACGGAGGCTTTGGAGAAGAAACACCAGGATCAGTTGAAGAAACTGAAGGAACAGTATTTCGGTGACAATGCCGGAGAGCGGATGAGCAAGTATCTGGCCGACCTTGAAGGGCTGAAACAGGTGTATCAGATGGAGATTCAGGCGGCTGGCGACAATGCAAAGGAGAAATTGCGCATTGAGGAAGCCTACTTGAAAGCACAGAAAGCCTTGCGGAAGCAATACCGCATCGACGAGATTGACGAGAGCAAGAACTTCCTCGAAGAATGGACTGACAGCACAGTGGAGTGGCTGCAGTCGGACATGGGAAAGGCGGTCACTGGCTCCTTGGAGGTGATTTCATCTGGAATGAGCAGCATCTTCCAGCAGTTGACAACGCTCATTCAGGCAGAGACGGATATTCAGGTAGCAGCCATCGAGAAGCGTTATAAGACGGAAATCTCCAATGCTGAAGGTAATAACTACCAAGTGAAGAAGTTGGAAAAACAGAAGGAAAAGGAGATTGCCAAGGTCAAGAACGATGCCAATAAGAAGATGTACACGATGCAGGTCATGCAGGCTATCGCACAGACGGCAACAGCGGCCATCAATGCGTATAGTTCGGCAGCGGCTGTTCCTGTGGTGGGATGGGTACTGGCTCCTATAGCGGCAGCAACAGCCGTTGCTGCTGGTATGCTTCAGGTTGCTGCCATCAAGAAACAGCAGGAGGCTTCACAGGCACAGGGATATGCCGAGGGTGGCTTCACGCCTGAAGGTGGAAAGTTTGAAGTGGCTGGCGTAGTGCATAAAGGGGAATGGGTGGCCACGAAGGAGCTGCTGCAATCACCCGTAGCCCGCCCGATGATTGAGGCACTGGACTATGCGCAGAGAACGAACACAATAGGATCGTTGCGCTCGGAGGATGTTTCAAGAACCATCGTGGCGCCAAGCGTTTACGCACAGTCCGGCCAACAACCAACGCCGACAGTCATTGTGCAGTCGCCACAGGCAGATGCACAGACTGAGATTGCAGCCGGGAGCGCATTCATCCGAGAGTATGCGGACATCATGCGGCAGCTGAAAGACCGACTGAATGAGCCGTTTGTCACGGTGAACACGGTCACAGGCGACACGGGCATCAAACAGGCACAGGACGAGTACGACCAGCTTATCCGTAACAAGACACCCAAATCAAGGAGGAAATAACCAATGGAGATTACAATCAATGGCCAGATGGCCTGTCTGAAGAAGAACACCTCGTTTGAGTATATCAGCGAGAACAGCATGTTTACGGGAAGTGACAGTTATACGCTGACCATCACCTTCCCGCTGAAGGACTGCCCGCAGAACATCCGTATCTTCGGGCACATACACCGTCAGGACGTGGAGAAGAACAAGGTGGTCTTCGACTGTGAGATTCGGGACAAGGCCTTCTACAAGGCTGGCTCCATCGTAGTGACGCAAATATCGGAGGTGGAGGTCAAGACGCAGTTCCTCGAAGGCCGCAGCAAGCAGAACTTCGATGACACCTTCGATGATGTGTACCTCAATCAGCTCAGTTTGGGCTATCCGACTGCGGAAGAGCGTAACCCGGCCAACACGCCGCCTAACGAGATATGGGTGCCTGACTCGGTTAACCCTACCTACGTCGCCCTGCCGTGGGTGAACAATACGACGGGCAATCTACAGAATGGGGCGACTTTTGACAGCGAGAGCGGTACTTATGCCTGGTCGTCGCCAAGGGTTCAGCTCAGTTTCCAGCCATACCTTATATATATATTAAAGAAGATCTGTCAGGTGATGGGCTACACGGGCGACTTCGGGCCGTTGGAGGCAGTGCCGTATAAATACTTGCTGATATGCAACTGTCTGCCGTCGTCATGGGGGGCGTTCAACTTCGCCATCGCCCTGCCGCACTGGTCATTGACGGAGTTCTTCGAGCAGTTGGAGTATTTCCTGGCAGGGGAGTTTTCCATCAACCACAAAGCCAAGACCATAACGTTCAGGTTCATCAGTACGATAGCACAGAGCGTTACGGAGGTGAAGATTGACAATGTGGTGAACAAGTACACGGTGGAGGTGAGCAGCGACAACAGGCCGGACTACCTCGGAACGAAGAACCTGGTCTATGCGGAGAATGACAACCGCTATTGGGCGTACCGCGACTGTCAGTGGTACATAGACGAGCACAAGGACGAGGCCATTGTGTATGACAGTTTCTTTGACTTGCTTGAATACGCCCGGCAGAATCTCGCAACTTGTGGCTACTACAGGACGGAAACGGCGCACGGCTACAGGGAGAGCTATATGCGTGGCTACCCGAATGCGTCGGACGGTCATAAGCTGTTCTATGCCCGCGACCTCGACACATATTTTATAATGTGGTGCTACAAGGCGGAGCTGGTCAAGTCGCATGTGATGGGAGGCACGACGTATAACTGGTATCAGTACTACAATCGACTGGAGCCTGTCAACCAGTTCGGCAAGTACATCGTGGATAAGGATGCAGAGGACATAGAGCTGAAGTGTGTCCCCGCATGGATTGACGACACGGACGAGGAACTGGGGCCGTGCCTGTTCCTCGAATGTGGCGAGATGGGCAGCGTCGTTTCTTGGACCGATGAGACGGACGAGGAAGGCAACACCACGGGAAGCGGAACAGGCATAGGCGGCGGCTCCTTTGGCGGAGGACGGAGGGCGCCGGCAAGGGCTGGAAGCTTCGGAGGGTCAAGGCCTGGGGGCAGCACAGAGGTTGACGATACCGACTATAACGACGGCGCACTGGCACAGCCGCGCACGCACAAGGCCATCGCAAAGGGTGAGCAGGAGAAGGATGATGCGTACTTCGACTGTCTCTATATGGGCTACCAGGATTGGGAATGGTCACGGCAGTACGGCTACCTGAAGCACCCATGCATCGACCAGCTGCAGAGGGAAAGGGGCTTCATATTCTCCTACTCCTACTACACCATGCGCCTGAAGGACATCGGCATCGCACAGTCAGGCCTTGTGAAGAACATCGACCCGAAGAAGAAATACAACTTCTCCTTCCTGGCCGATGAGATACCCGACCCGAGAGCCACCTTCTACATCGACGGAGGCAAGTATATCTGCGAGAAGATAACTGCGACCTTCCACGAAAGTACGGGAAAGTCGCAGCTATTAAAAGGGGTGTTCTACCGCATCGTCTAAAGCAGGGAACCGACAAGTGCGCTGGTGTTGTGCCTGATGGTCGTCTGAAGGGTCTTGGCATAGCGCATCGTCGTCTTCAGGTTGGTGTGACCCAGCATTTTGGAAACATTGTCGGCAGGAACTCCGTGTGCCAGGCATAGGGTGGCGAAGGAGTGACGGGCGATGTGGCACGTCATGGGATGCTCGATGCCCAGCTTTTCCTCGATGGTGTGCAGATGGTCGTTGGCCTTCTGGTTTGAGATCTTCAGCAGCTGGTAGTTGTTCTTCTCCAGCACCTTCTGCGCAGGGGGAAGGATAGGGGTGAAATACTTGGTCTTGGTCTTCAGCCTACGACCGTCGATGAAGTACAGCCCCGTTTCCTTGTCGAAGACGGTCATCTTCTTGAAGTCGAAGCTCTGGGTGTCGATGTACGACAGCCCCGTGTAGGCCATGAAGATGAAGAGGTCGCGCACACGGTCAAGCTTCTCACGCTCCAGAACGGCATCCCTCACCTTGATAAGCTCCTCTTCGGTGAGTGGCTGGCGCTCTTGGCTTTGACCTTTTTTGATTACCACATTCTTGTATGGGTCACGGGGAATGAGTTCTTGCATCAGAAGGACATTGATGTAATAGTGAAGATACTTGTGATAAGTAGCAATGGTGACATTTGTACGCACACCATCGTGAAGCCAGCGGTCATACCTCATAATGTTTGCTGGGGTTAGGTCATTGTAAGTTGAGATAAAACCGCTTTCTTCGATTGAGCGAAGGACGCAACGCTTATGCTTTTTCGTTCCTTTGGCAACATCCTCTTGTTCAATGAAAGAACGTATAAACTCTATAAAACTGCCTGAAAGATCGTTGCCATTGTACAAAAGGCCAGATTCTTCCTTCTTAACCTTGACAATCTCACGCAGCTCTTGGTGAGCCTCGAAATTGGCAATGGTCATTTCTTCATGCAGGGATTTCATCAACTCCACGATTCCCTCATACTTTTTCACTTGTTCGCGAATCTCCTTTGAGTTCTCCAGTCTACGCCACTCCATAGGGGTGCATTTCCCAAAAGAAATATGCTTCCGCTCCTTCTTGGTGAAATAGATGATGATTTCAATGTGTCCATAGCCTTTCTTGTCGGCTACCTTCTTTCTGTCCCAAAGGACTTGCACAGCACTTTTCTTAGCCATACTTTTAAGATTTTTTAAGTGTGGCAAAAGGAGTATCAGTCGGCAATTAACATTTATTTTCGATTTTCAATGAATCTAACTGAAAAAATGGTAGGAAAGTTGGCGTTCATTTTCCTACCAGTGGTAGGAAATCTTGTCTAAACGATGTCTTTTTCTGTCCCATTCTGTCCATTTTGCCACGAAATTAAACCATAGTTTTAAATCTCGCTGCGGCTAAGAAATGAGACTGTTTGCGAGTTAATCCGCTGATTATCAATTGAAAAACCCCGCTCTGACCGAAGTCTTTACGGGGTTCATAATGAAAGGAGGAGTGGTACCTCCAGGAATCGAACCGGGGACACACGGATTTTCAGTCCGATGCTCTACCAACTGAGCTAAGGCACCATTGTGTAAATAACGTTTCCTTTCGTTAGCGAGTGCAAAGGTAGAGCTTTTTTTTTGACTGACAAAATTTTCCCGCTTCTTTTTTTGATTTTTTTTATTCAGTTATAGAATTTATACATTCTCTTTCATCTGCCGCCACGTCACAACGGGGTGCTTTGCGGCCAAGACATCGTCTACACGGCCAATGGGCGTGTTGTGTGGAGCTGACTTGACCAGTTCCGGGTCGGCCTTTGCATCCTCGGCTATCCGGCGCATCACGCTGATAAAGCCGTCGATGGTTTCCTTCGACTCGTTCTCAGTGGGTTCTATCATCAGACTCTCGTGGAAGAGTAAGGGGAAGTAGATGGTTGGTGCGTGGTAGCCGTAGTCCAGCAGGCGCTTGGCCACGTCCATCGTGGTGACGCCGGTGCTCTTGTCCTTCAGACCGTCAAACACGAACTCGTGCTTGCACAAGCCGTCAATAGGCAGTTCGTAGACATCCTTCAACGCCTCCTTGATATAGTTGGCGTTGAGAGTGGCCAACGGCCCTACCTCCTTGATGTGCTCCCGCCCTAATGATAATATGTACGCGTAGGCCCTTATGGCCACGGCAAAGTTGCCATGATAGGGCGACACCTCGGGGAAGAACTGCTCCAGCCCCTTGCGCACTCCTACCGGACCAGCGCCCGGGCCTCCGCCGCCATGGGGCGTAGAGAAAGTCTTGTGCAGGTTGATGTGCATCACATCGAAGCCCATGTCGCCAGGTCTGGCAGCTCCCAGCATGGGGTTCAGGTTGGCACCGTCGTAGTACATCAGGCCTCCGCAGTCGTGGATAAGCTTCTCAATGGCAGGAATCTGACGCTCAAAAAGGCCCAGGGTGTTGGGGTTTGTCATCATCATGGCAGCGATGGCGTCGCCGCTTTCAGAACAGAGGCGGCACAGGTCTTCAAGGTCAACGGTTCCGTCGGCCAGCGACTTCACCTCTATCACTTCCAAGCCACAGACGGCAGCCGAGGCGGGGTTGGTGCCATGGGCCGAGTCGGGTACGATGACCAGTTTGCGGGCCATGTCGCCACGGCTCTCATGGTATCGCTTGATGACCATAAGACCGGTAAGCTCGCCATGGGCACCGGCAAAAGGCTTAAGCGTGAATGCGTGCAGACCCGTCAGCTCGCAGAGGGCCTTGCACAGCAGCGTGCAAACAGCCTCGGCACCTCTTGTAGTCTCGGCTGGCTGCAGCGGGTGCAGATTCTGGAACTGTGGCAGCGAGGCCATCTCCTCGTTTATTTTCGGGTTGTACTTCATGGTGCACGAGCCGAGCGGATAGAAGCCGTTGTCAACGCCGAAGTTGTTGGCGGAGAGGTTGGTATAGTGGCGCACCACGGTCATCTCGTCGCACTCGGGCAGATCAGCCTCTTCCTTGCGTCGCAGCTCCTGGGGCACTTCATAATTGCCGAAGCGGTTCCTGGGCAGGGAATAGCCCTTGCGCCCCGGCTGCGAGAGCTCGAATATCAAGTTTCCGTATAGTTTGTTGTTCATAGCTGTGCCAGTTCAATTAAGTGGTCGATTTCTTCCTTGGTGCGCTTCTCGGTGACGGCGAACATGAGCTGGTTGCCGGCCAGCTTGATGCCGGCGAAGATGCCGTTGTCGGTCATGCGGCGCTGCAGGGCGTTGACATCGCCGTCGTAACTGACGACGAACTCGTTGAAGAACGGCTGGTTGTAAGCGAGGGTGAAGCGACCTGTTGCCAAAAGCTTGTCGCAGAGGTAGTGGGCTCCGGCGTAGGAGAGTTCGGCAGCTTCCTTAAGGCCCTGCTTGCCCATGAGCGAGCAGTACATGGTGACAAAGAGCGCCATTAGGCTTTGGTTTGAGCAGATATTGCTCGTGGCCTTCTGGCGTCGTATGTGCTGCTCGCGGGCCTGCAGGGTAAGTACGAAGGCTCGTTGCCCACGGTTGTCCACGGTTTTTCCTACTATGCGGCCCGGCATCTTGCGTATTAGCTTTTCCGTGCAGCACATATAGCCAACGTAGGGTCCTCCCCACTGCATAGGTATGCCGAGGCTCTGTCCGTCGCCCACGGCGATGTCAGCCCCCCATTCGCCTGGCGTCTTCAGCACGGCCAAGTCGGCAGCCACGCTGTTCATGATGAACAGGGCCTTGTGGTTATGGATAGCCTCTGCGAAGCCTGAGTAGTCCTCCACGATGCCATAGAAGTTGGGCTGTTGCACCAGCACACCGGCCACGCCTCCCTTCTCCAGCAGTGTCTCAAGGTCCTGCTTTGAGGTAACGCCGTCGCTGGCGGGAATCATTTCCAGCTCTATGCCGTGGAAGTGTGCGTAGGTCTTTACTACAGCCAGGGTCTTCGGGTCGATGGTTTCGCTTACCAGCACCTTGTTCTGCTTCTTGCCGGCTGCCACAGCCATCATCACAGCCTCGGCAGTGGCGGTGGTGCCGTCGTACATGGAGGCGTTTGAGATGTCCATGCCTGTCAGCTCGGCCATCATTGACTGGTATTCAAAGATGTAGTGCAGCGTGCCCTGTGAAATCTCAGCCTGATAGGGCGTGTAGCTGGTCAGGAATTCCGAGCGTTGCAGCAGCTGGGGTATGACGCTGGGGGTGTAGTGGTCGTAGACTCCGGAACCTGCGAAGCATGTCAGCGGCCTGTTCTGTGCCCCCAGCTGCTCAAAGAGCTGGCGCACCTCTATCTCGCTCATCTCCGACGGCAATTGATAGTCGCCCCGGAAGCGGATGGCCTCAGGCACCTCTGCGTAAAGCTCGTCAAGGCTCTTGATGCCAATGACATCCATCATGGCCTGCAGGTCCTTGTCGGTATGTGGAAAATACTTATACATCATTACTTAGCGGTAAACTCTGTGTAGGCATTGGCGTCCATCAGGCTGTCAAGCTCGCCCTTGTTGCTCAGTTGCACCTTGATAATCCAGTTCTCGAAGGCATCCTGGTTAAGCAGTTCAGGCTGGTCCTCCAGAGCCTCGTTCACTTCAACGATGGTGCCGCTCACGGGGGCAATGATGTCGCTGGCGGCCTTCACGCTCTCCACTGCGCCAAACTCCTCGCCTGCGGTTATCTCGTCGTCAACCTCGGGCAGGTCTACGTAGACCACATTGCCAAGGGCGTGCTGGGCATAGTCGGTGATACCTATGAAGGCTGTCTCGCCCTCCACTCTTACATACTCGTGCGACTCGCTGTAATAGAGTCCTTCAATTACTTTTGCCATTGTTCTAATGCTTGTAGTTTTTGTTGTAGAATTGTTTCTTTACCACGGTTCCGGGGAACACCTTCTTGCGTATTTGCACCTGCACCTCAGTGCCCAGCTTGGCATACTTGCTGTCAATGAGAGCCATACAGATACTCTTGTCCACGGAGATGCCCCTGTAGCCTGTTGTCACCTCGCCTATTGGTGTGCCGTCAGGCGACAGCACTGTGTAGCCGTGGCGGGGAATGGCTTTGTCCTGTAGCTCTATGCCGACGAGCTTCTTGGCCGTTCCCTCAGCCTTCTGGCGGGCCAGGGCTTCCTTGCCAATGAACTCCTCCTTGTCAGTCTTTACGAACATGCCAAGGCCGGCCATTACGGGCGAGATGTCGTCGCTCAGCTCGTCGCCGTAGAGCGGCAGCCCCACCTCGAAGCGCAGTGTGTCGCGGCAGCCCAGTCCGCAGGGTTTGCAGCGGCCACTGGCCAGCAGCTTGTCCCAGTATTTGTTGATGGTTTCCGGTGAGGCATATATCTCGAAGCCGTCCTCGCCGGTGTAGCCTGTACGGCTCATCAGCATCTTCACCTTCGGGTCAATGAGAACGTAGCGTGCTGTGTAGAAAGGAATCATCTGGCACACAGACAGCCCCAGCACTTCCGATATTATCTGCTCGGAATCCGGCCCCTGTACGGCCAGCTGTGCATAGTTGTCCGACCTGTTGGTGAGTATCACCTCGAAGCCCTTTGCCTGCTCCTGTATCCAGGCCCAGTCCTTGTCAATGTTGGCTGCGTTGACCACCAGGAAGTAGTCCCAGTAGGCCATTTTGTAGACCAGCAGGTCGTCCACGGTGCCTCCGTCTTCACGGCACATCATGCCGTAATACACCTGGCCGTCCTTGCCGTCCTTGATGTCGTTGGTGAAGATGTGCTGCACAAAGCGCTCGGCATCCTTGCCGTTTACCACAATCTCGCCCATGTGGCTCACGTCGAATATTCCGCAAGCCGTCCTCACGGCCTGGTGCTCTTCGGCTATGCTACTGTACTGAATTGGCATGTCGTAGCCTGCAAAGGGAGACATCTGCGCCCCCAATGCCACATGTTTGTCGTATAGACAGGTCTGTTTCATCGTCGTAAAAAAGATTTAAGGTGTTTCTGCTGCAAATTTACACATTTTTATTATATACCGCAACAAAAACGCCTCTTTTTTTCTATCTTTTTTCAACCTGTGCGGATAAAACGTAGCCTATTTGGTGCAAACACATTTCTTCCACACACTAAATTTTTCTTATACTAGGTTGTTAGGTTGTCAAAACCCTTTGCCACAAAGGCCCTTTGCATCGGTGTTTTGATAGTCTGACAATCTGAACAGTGAGAAGTTTACGCTTCCGTACTGGCGGTGCTCCAGGAATTGCGGGTGCTGGCTGAAGTCGTTGTCCTTGCCGTGTTCCAGCACGAAGATGCCTTGTCCGGCAAGCATGTTGCTCCCCAGGATGAGGTCTGGCAGCTGTGGCAGCTCCTTCAGCGCGTATGGCGGGTCGGCAAAGATGAAATCGAACTGAATGTTCTGGCGTGCGGACTTGATGAAGCGGAACACGTCGGCACGCAGGGCCACGCAGTTGTCGCAGCCCAGTTTCTTAATGCATTCGGTTATAAAGCGATGGTGGTCGCGGTCTTGTTCTATGCTCACCACCTTCTGGCAGCCCCTTGACAGCAGTTCGAGCGTTATGCTGCCCGTGCCAGAGAAAAGGTCAAGGGCCGTGGCGTTGTCAAAGTCAATATATCCCGTGAGGACGTTGAATATGTTCTCCTTGGCAAAGTCTGTGGTGGGCCTGGCCTTGAATGTGCGCGGCACGTCGAAGTGCCTGCCTTTGTACTTGCCTGTAATGATTCTCATGCCTGTCTCACCTGCCCTTTACCACGAGTGTCTGCAGGTCGAAGGGCACACCCTTTATTTCCGTCACGGGGTGCATGTTGTATTCAGTCTGCGGATTCAGCATGATGGTGTTCAGCACGTATTTCTTCAACTGCTGCATCATCCAGTCCTTCTCAGGCACGTCGCCCATGAGGCACAGCTCGTCGTACTTTGACCTGAGCTGCAGCTGCTGCCAGACATAGAGCATGAAGTAGAGGGCATCGGGTGCACGGTTAGCCTCAAAGGAGTTGCAGAATTTAAACCTGTTCTGCTGGAAGCTGCACAGTTCAAGCCTTTTTTCATGGAAATAGGCGTAGAGCTTCTGCTTCGAGCCGGTGAAGCTGCGTCTGTGCATGTGGCGCCAGACTGGCGACATGGCCGCAATGAGGCGGATGCTCTGGAAGTGGTCGTCGAGTACGAGCTTCAGGTCTTTGTTCATTGCAAAGACTGCCACTGCGTTAAGGTCTGGCTGTACATTATATAGAATTGTGTCCTGTTCCTGCCTTGGGAAAGCGTGGTTGTGCATTTCCTCCATTGTCTGCTCGGAGAATAGTTCCACGGGAACCATCAGCGTGTTGCTGTCAATGAGCACACGCGCTGCCGACACATTCTGGCTGAGCAGTGAACTGCTTTTGAAGGCCTCTCTGAGGTTTGCCGCCATAGAGATGCCGCTTTTCACCACTACCGGTTCGTAGGTCAGTGTGTCGCTTTCTTCGTCTTGGGCCAGGATGGCCAGTGTGTTGCGCCCTATACGCAGTGTCAGTCTCTGCATGATGTCTTTATTAGTATGTCATTCTTGGCTCAAGCTCCTTGGCCTGGTCAATCATTTTCTGAACCTCGCTGACAGCGGGCACTCGTCCGCAGATGTGGCGCTGTTCGTTAAGTTCCAAGAGCTTTGGCTGCAGGTTCTCGGCCACTCTGTGGCGGAATTCCTTCACGGTGTCCACTCCGGCAGCCTCCAGCAGTTCGGCAAACTGCGGCCCTACGCCGTTGATGCGGAACAGGTCTGCATGGTTGGCCCAGCGCAGTATAAGCTTCTCGCTTATTCCGGTCTTCTCGGCCATTTCCTTGCGGCCCTTGGGGTTGTCACATTTGTCAAGCAGCTCGCTCACCTTGTTTATTCCGGCGGCCAGAAGCTTCTCGGCATATACATCGCCTACACCCTCAATGTCAATAATCTTGTAGTCCATAGTGTAAATAGTTAAAGTTTTTAGGTTACGGTTTAACTTTGCGCAAATTTAGTAAATCTTTGCCAAACAGAGGTCAAGTATTCGTAAGTTTTTTCATTAATTCACAATTGCACGCTCTCTATTCACACTTTTTTTATGTACTTTTGTCGTTGCAATGAAAATAGTACGCTTTGTAAAGGACTGGACTCTTCCCGTAGCCATGGGCATGGGCACGGTGCTGTACTTGCTGTTTGCCTTTGTGCCGGCCTTGGACGGTGCAGCCATGTTCTTCTCGCCCATTGCCGAGGCTCTCCTGCCGGTATTCATGTTCCTTGTGCTGTTCGTCACCTTC
Source organism: Prevotella sp. (assembly GCA_017455495.1). GTDB lineage: Bacteria > Bacteroidota > Bacteroidia > Bacteroidales > Bacteroidaceae > Prevotella. The sequence continues at coordinate 7,546 of JAFTAR010000020.1, read as the reverse complement.
TGCAAGGTAGACTTCCATAAGCTCCGCCCAGTGTGGTGGCATGCGTGGGTTTCGCTGTTCAACCTGCTCTTGGTTGGGGCAGTGATGCTTGTCCTGCTGAATCTCCCGTCGGGTTTGTCGCCCAGTGTGAAGCTTCTGCTTGAAGCTCTCCTCATGTGTGTCATAGCCCCCTGTGCTGCCGCGGCCCCCGTGGTTACACAGAAGCTTGGCGGCAGTCTTGAACAGATGACCACCTACACCTTTCTGTCCAACCTGCTCACGGTGTTGCTTGTGCCCCTCTGCTTCCCACTGGTTGAGAACGGCACAGGAGTGACCTTCATGGCAGCTTTTGTGCGCATACTCTATCAGGTGTTCATAGTGCTGGCCGTCCCCATGCTGCTGGCCTACGTTGTGAAGCACTATTTTCATCGGTTTCACCGCATAATAGTAAGCATACGCGACCTGTCGTTCTACCTGTGGGCCTGCTCGCTGATGATAGTCACCGGCACCACCGTGAAGAACATTGTCCATGCCGAGGCTCCTGCCGGCCTGCTCGTGCTGATAGCCCTCAGCGGACTTGCCGTCTGCCTGGTGCAGTTCGCCTTGGGTCGCTTCATAGGCCACTATTTCGGGCGTGCCCAGGAGGCCGGCCAGGGCTTGGGCCAGAAGAACACCGCCTTTGCCATCTGGCTTAGCGTAACCTACCTCAACCCGCTCTCTTCCGTTGGTCCCGGCTGCTATATTCTGTGGCAGAACATCATCAATTCCTTCGAGATTTGGCAAAATCGCAAAAAAAGCGCGAAATAATTTTCTTCGTTTCGGGATAAATGCTTATCTTTGCAACGGTTTTCTTTTATATAATGTATTGTTATGCTGAGTGCCAAGAAGATATTACCATTGCTGATGGCGGCCATAGTCTCCGTTGTCAACATGGCGTGCAGTAATGGCGAGGACCATTCTCCCGTTGTTGGCACCTATGCAGACAGCGCCATCTTCTCAGCCGGAGCCGTCAAGGACTACCCCAGGATGCTGTTGCTTGTTGACAGCTTTGAGGCTGCGGGCAACATCTCCGCCCTTGACGCCAACCGCTGGCGCGGCGCTGCCTACTACAGGCAGAACCAGTACCGCCCGGCCGAAGTGTATTTCAGGAAGGCCCTGGAAGGCGATATAAAGACCGAGCAGGACCAGGTGAGCTACATCAAGGCTGCCCGCCGCCTTTCCGAGATTCTCCTGGTGAAGGGCGACTACGAGGGGTCTATCCAGATTGCTATTCCAGCAGTAAAGAGGATGGAAGAGCTGGGCATCGGCTCCGACATAGACTATGCCATTCTTCTTAACAACATTGGCTGCTGCCAGATAAACCTTGGGCGCGACGAGGAGGCCCACGAGAGCTTCATCATAGCGCGTGGACACTACATCAACCGCTGGTCGACCGACAGCACCGGGCGCGGATTCCAAGAGGCGGTGATAGGCACCGTCTATACCAGCCAGGCCTATATCAACACAAGGCGTTATGCCGAGGCGGTGTATTGGATCAACCGTACGGAGATGCTGCTAAACCTCTACCGTGAGAAGCCAGATGCCCGCATAGAATACTTCGACGAATACAAGGGCCGCATAGAGATAATGCGCGCCGTGGCCCAGATGGGTCTTGAGCACCTTGACTCTGCCGCCATGGCCTACGATGCCTTCCTGCAGACCGACTACTCCAAGACCAGTGCCGGACGCATCAATGCCAACGACTACCTGATGGCTGCCGGCCGCTATGTGGAGGCTGCCGACAACTACCGCTACCTGAACCAGATGCTCGACGAGCACGACATTGAGCGCTCCTTGGACAACATTCAGCTCTACCTGCTGCCCAAGTTGCGGGCCAATGTTGCAGCCGGCCGCCGCGACTCTGTCATGGAGCTGTCAGGCATAGTGTGCGATGCCGTTGACAGCGCCATCGTGAAGAGCAAGAACGACGAGACGGCAGAGCTGGCCACCGTGTTCGAGACAGGCCAGAAGGATGCCCGAATAGCCCAGCAGCAGGCCCAGATGTCAACTCAGCGCTTCATCACCACCCTCATAGCTCTTGGCCTTGTGGTTGCTTTCTTCAGCATCTTCGTGTTCTTCCGGCTACGCTCTTCCAAGCGCCTGGCCCATGCCCATGGCCGGTTAGAGGAGGCCCACCAGAAGCTCCAGACGGCCTACGACCAGCTTGAGCAGGCCACCAAGGCCAAGGAGCGCATAGAGAGCGAGCTCCGCATTGCCCGCGACATCCAGATTTCCATGGTGCCAAACATCTTCCCCGACCGCGAGGGCCTTGACATACACGCCTCCATGACGGCTGCCAAGGAAGTGGGAGGCGACCTCTACGGCTATCTGCTTGAGGGCGACATGCTCTACTTCTGCATAGGCGATGTAAGCGGCAAGGGAGTTCCTGCGTCGCTCTTCATGGCCCAGGCCACGAGGCTGTTCCGCACCATGGCCGCCCAGCACCTCATGCCGGCAGAGATTACCCAGCGCATCAACGACGCACTGACCGAGGACAACGAGCAGGGCATGTTTGTCACCATGTTCATTGGTCTCATAAACCTTAAGACGGGGCGCATGGACTTCTGCAACGCCGGCCACAACCCGCCAGTCATAGGCAGCAGGAATGCTGATGAGCGCAACTACACATTCCTTGAGATGCAGTCAAACGCTCCTATAGGTCTTTGGCCCGGTCTGGAATTTGAGGGAGAGTTCATAGAGAACATCAAGGGTTGTCCTTTCGTGGCCTACACCGACGGCCTTACCGAGGCAGAGAACAACGAGCAGGAGCAGTTTGGCGAGGACCGCTTGCTAAACCTGCTGCAGAGCACCCGCTTCGAGAACGCTGAGCATGCCGACAAGGCCCTTAAGGCTGAGGTAGAGAAATTCCGGGAGGGTGCAGAGCCAAACGACGACCTGACAATCCTTTGCCTTCAAGTGAAGTAGCTATTTTATCTGCTTCAAAGCCTGCTTCACCACCTGCTCCACTGGCAGCGAGGGCTGCTGCTGGAGTATTGCAATGACGACCTTCTGTGTTGGTGCCGGCGAGAATCCGAGCATGGTGAGAGCTGCCACGGCCTCGTCGCGCACGGCGTTGTCCACAGGAGTCTGGATGGAGCCTCCGGCGGGTATTTCGCTTGTTATGCCGAGGGCCACAATCTTGTCCTTCAGGTCAACGATGACTCTCTGTGCCGTCATCTTGCCAATACCCTTTATGCTCTGAATAAGTTTTGCATTGCCGGTGGAGATGGCGTTGCACAGCTCGCCAACATTCATGCTTGACAGCATCATACGTGCCGTGTTGGTGCCCACGCCGCTAACGGTGATGAGCAACTGGAACATCTCGCGCTCCTTCTTTGTGGCAAAGCCGTAGAGCACATGGGCATCCTCGCGTATGGCTTCATACACAAACAGCGTCACCTCTTTCTTTCCTTGTATGGCATAATAGGTGGTCAGCGATACGTTGAGTCAGTAGCCCACTCCTGCCGCCTCGATTGTTGCCATGGCGGGGGTCAGCTCTGTAAGTTCTCCCTTGATGTAGTCTATCATGCTTTAATTTATTTTTTTTATTCTACTGTACCAGTTCAAGGCGTCTAACCCCATGGTAGTCTACCGTCTGCTTTTGTCCCAGGTATTGCATAATGATGTCGGTTGTCATTATGTTCAGCGTCTGAGCCGAGCCTTCAGGCACCTCGCTCGTTGCCGGCACGTAGCTGTTTGTTGCCACGCGGTATGTACGGTCCATGTCAAGCGGCTCTCCGTCAAGGGTGAGCAGCTGGGCATCCCTTATCTTCCTCGGGTTCTCCGGGTCGGCAGTCACCCTGCACCTCATGCCTCCCACGAAGGGGAAGCTCCACAGCCGTCCGTGGCAGTAGGTGAGCAACATGTGCAGCAGCTCGTGGCCTGTCAGGTTGAGCACTACGGCATGGTTGTCGAAAGGCGACATCTCCAGCACGTCGAGCACGGTAAAGTCGCCCTCCGGGTGGGTGTCTATGCGCACCCCGCCTGCGTTTTCCACGGCAATGTCGGCATGGCATACCGCCATGTAGGCATCGCAAACCATACACCCCAGCTCCTCGCGCATTGAAAAGGGAGTGACAGCCTGAGCCAGCACGCGGCGGAAGGCAGAATTGTCGCTGAACTGCTGCACCATCAGCTCCACCACGGGGTTCTTTGATTCAAAAGCCTTGACATTAATATATTCCGACTCCTTGCTCACTATGCTGTCACCATCAAGTGTCAGCGTTACATGTGCAGCAAAGGGCAGCTTGTTCTTGTTCTGCGTAATGAGTATTCCGTTGGTCTGTTCACCGCCTGTAAGCTGCTTGTGGGTGTGGCCGCCCAGTATCACGTCTATCCAAGGAAATTCCCTTGCCATGGCCCTGTCCTCCTCGTACCCCTGATGGGACAGCAGTATCACCACATCGCACTGGCCTCTCAGCCATTCGTACTCTCCCACAACCTCTCTTGCCGGCTTGAACGACAGGCCTTCCAGATTGTCTGGATGTGTGCTTGGTATTCCCTGTGGCGACAGCTGAATGGTGCCTATCACCCCAACTCTTATGCCGTCGGCATCAAACACCTGGCAGGGTCTCACGCGCACCCCCGATGTTGAGTCGGGGAAGATATTACAGCACAGGTAACGGAAATTTGACATACCTATCAGCGCCGGAAGCGACTTCACGTCGAACTCATGATTGCCCAGGGCGGAAGCATCAAACCCAACCAGGTTCATCAGAGCCACCATAGGGTAGCCAGGCACTTCGTACTTGTCGCTCATTGGATTGCCAGTGCGGTTGTCGCCAGCCGAGAACACCAGCAGGCTTGGATACAGCGTGCGCAGACTGTCAACAATGGCTGCCAGCTGGGGGAAGTTCTGTATCTGCGCATGCATGTCGTTGACTGCCACAATGTGCAGCTCGCGCCGCTGTGCCGTAAGCGAGGCAACGACAAAGATGGCTATCCATGAAAGCATGATAAGGCGTCTTTTCATAGCAAGAGTCTCAATGTTCTTTACTTAAGCTATGCAAAGGTAAGTCTTTTTTTGCAATCAGACAAATAAAAGCACAAAAAAATGCAGGCCTTGGTTGTCGCAACTAAGCCTGCACTAAAACGATATTAATAACTAAAAACCTTCTCTAAAACTTGTTACCTTACAACAAATCTTTTTTACCTAAAAAACTAAAAACCTACTGAACTAACTAACAAACTTATTACCTAATAACTAACAACTATTGAAGAACTATTTTTTTCTATGCTTCTCTGCCTTTCACAAGGCCAAGTACAATTCTCATTTATTTATCTTGTTCCTATCGAAGATCGCTTTGTCTTTTTTCCTTTTGACGATGCAAAGGTACGACGAAAAATCAACACGGCATAGCTTTGCATCGCTTTTTGGAGAAAAACGCCACTATTATTGACGCAAGTCAAGTTGGTTGTGTGCGAGCACACGGAATTTGTGTGCGAAAACAACGAAAAGACGGCAAACTCGCGCAGCCCAGACTAAAGCACCTCGGCTATGCTGTTGGTAAGCGCCACGAACTCCGCAATGCTGAGCTGCTCTGGGCGGCGGGTGAGCAATGAAGAATGGAGGGCGAAGAACGGAGAGTCGGACGGCAGCAGCTGGCGCAGGCTTACGCGCAGCATCTTGCGGCGCTGGCCAAAGGTTGCCTTCACCACCTGGCGGAACAGCTGCTCGTCGCACCCAAGGTTGGTGACGCTGTTGCGCGTCATGCGGATGACAGCACTCTGAACCTTTGGAGGCGGGTTGAACACCGAAGGCTCCACGGTGAAGAGGTACTCAATGTCGTACCATGCCTGAAGCAGCACTGACAGTATGCCATACTGCTTTGAGCCGGGCTTGGCAGCCATTCGCAGGGCTACTTCGTGCTGTATCATGCCCGTACAGCAGGGGATGAGGTCGCGGTTATCGACAACGCGGAAGAAAATCTGCGACGAGATGTCGTAGGGATAGTTGCCCGTTAGCACAAAGGGCGAGCCGCCAAAGAGGCCGGTCAAGTCCATGCGCAGGAAGTCGCCGGAAACGATTTGGGGGTTGAGGGTTCTTGCGTCCCTCTGGTTGCAAGCCAGCAGAGCTGGAGCGAAGGTTTGAGAGTTTTCCCCGTCAATCACTTCCCAGCCGTACTTTTCCTTCAGGAAGGCCACGCTCTCTGCGTCAATCTCTACCACGCGCAGCGGCCTTGGCTTCTCTGCCAGGTATTGCGTCAGCACTCCCATGCCGGGGCCTACCTCCAGTACGGGCAGGTCGGGACAGGCGTCAACGGTGTCGGCTATGCGACGGGCTATGCTGAGGTCGGTCAGGAAGTGCTGCCCCAGGTTCTTCTTTGGTCTTACTTGCTTCATGGTGTGCAAAGATACAAAAGAGTTGTGAGTATTTTCCTCCATATCCGTTAAAAAAGACTAACAGAAGATGAATTAACTACTATCTGCTTACCCCAAACTCCTAACTCTTTTGTACCTTTGCACCATGTTACCACTGAAGCGCATAGCCGTGCAGACGGTGAAGATAGCACTGCCACTGATTCTTGGCGGTGCAATATTGTTTTGGATGTACCGAGGCTTCGACTTTGCCCGCGTCAGCGACGTGGTGCTTCACGAGATGGACTGGACATGGATGCTCTTGTCCTTCCCCTTCGGCATACTGGCACAGGCCCTGCGCGGCTGGCGCTGGAAGCTTACGCTCGAGCCTCTTGACGAGCATCCTCGCAGCAGCACCTGCGTTAACAGTATCTTCCTGAGCTACGCCTCCTCGCTGGTGGTGCCCCGCATTGGCGAGTTCACCCGCTGCGGAGTGCTGAAGCGTTGGGAGGGCATACCATTTGCCAAAGCCTTGGGCACCGTGGTTACCGAGCGAATAGTAGACATGCTGCTCATGGTGCTCATCGTGGGCGTGACATTCTTGATAGAGATGAGCGTCTTCGGCACCTTCTTCCAGAAGACCGGTACGAACATCGGCGGCATACTGGAGCGCTTCACCCAGGCCGGCTGGGTGGTCACCGTCATCTGTCTCTGCGCCATGGGCGTGCTGCTGTGGTTGCTGGTGCGCAACCTCTCATTATATAATAAGGTAAAGAGCACGCTCAACGGATTCTGGGAGGGCATCACCTCGCTGAAGGCAGTACGCCGCAAGCCCCTCTTCGCCGCTGCCACCATCGGCATCTGGCTGTGCTACTTCCTGCACTACTACCTCACCTTCTTCTGCTTTGACTTCACGACCCACCTTGGACTTAGCTGCGCCCTGGTGACGTTTGCCGTCGGCTCAATAGCAGTTATTGTTCCCACACCCAACGGAGCCGGGCCGTGGCACTTCGCCGTGAAGACCATGCTCATACTCTACGGCGTGGCCGACGAGCAGGCCCTCTACTTCGTACTAATAGTGCACACCGTGCAGACGCTGCTGGTCATACTCCTTGGCATTTACGGCTGGGCACGGCAGAGTTTCACAAAAAGATTGCCGGCAAAAAACTAACCTACCACAATGACAGAAACAGGAAACAACATGAACACTACTGCGGCGGCCTGCCCCTTC
>JAFTAR010000019.1 GCA_017455495.1 Prevotella sp. | reverse complement strand
GTGCTACGGTGCCGACGATGTCCGCGAGGGCGTGGCAATCCTGTGGAAGGAGAACGTTGACGTCTCCATCACCGGCAACTCCACCAACCCCACCCGCTTCCAGCACCCCGTGGCTGGTACCTACAAGAAGGAGCGCGTGCTGGCTGGCAAGCCCTACTTCTCAGTAGCTTCCGGTGGCGGCACAGGCCGTACTCTGCACCCCGACAACATGGCTGCCGGTCCCGCCAGCTACGGTATGACCGACACCCTGGGCCGCATGCACAGCGACGCTCAGTTCGCAGGCTCCAGCTCAGTGCCCGCCCACGTTGAGATGATGGGCTTCCTCGGCATTGGCAACAACCCCATGGTGGGTGCTACCGTTAGCATCGCCGTTGAGGTGAGCCTTGCACTGAACGGAAAGTAAACCCTTACACATTTCTTTATTATAAATGGGGGAGTTGGGAGGAACAAGATGCCTCCGGCTTCCCCGTTTTTCAACAAAAAGCCTCCGCGGCTTCCTTTCTATTTGAACAATGAAAAAGACACTCCTTATTTCCGCAGCCCTCTCCTGTGCCGCTGCCGCCCTGGGCTGCACCAACTTCATAGTGGGCAAGAACGCCTCGGCCGACGGCTCCGTGATATGCTCATACTCTGCTGACAGCTACGGCATGTTCCAGGGGCTTGTACACTATCCCGCCGCCCGCCACCCAAGGGGCGAGATGCTGCCCATCTACGACTGGGACACAAACAAGTATCACGGCGAGATAGAGCAGGCCGAGCAGACCTACAACGTCATTGGAAACATCAACGAGTGGCAGCTCACCATCGGCGAGACCACCTTCGGAGGCCGCGAGGAGATGGTCGACACTACCGGCATCATTGACTACGGCTCGCTCATCTACATCGCCCTGCAACGGGCCCGCAACGCCCGTGAGGCCATAGACATCATGACAACGCTGGTGGAGCGCTATGGCTACAATTCCGAGGGCGAGACTTTTACCATCTGCGACCCCAACGAGGCGTGGATTATGGAGATGATGGGATGTGGCAGCGACCGCACCGTCTCTCGTGAACGCACCGTATGGGTGGCCCTGCGCATTCCCGACGACATGATTTGCGGCCACGCCAACCAGAGCCGCATCACCACTTTCAACATGCGCGACCGTGAGAATGTGCGCTATTCCAGCAATGTGGTGAAGTATGCCCGCGCCATGGGCTGGTTCTCCGGCCGCGACCAGGACTTCAGCTACAATGCAGCCTACGCCGCTCCCGACTTCTCCGGCCGCCGCATCTGCGATGCCCGCGTGTGGAGCTTCTTCAACCGCTATGCCGAGGGCATGGACCGCTATATCCCCTGGGCCGAGGGCCTTCAGCAGGATGCCGAGCCGCTGCCCCTGTGGGTGAAGCCCTCGCGACTGCTCTCTGTGGCCGATGTGGAGACTGCCATGCGCGACCACTTCGAGGACACCCCCTTTGCCATCTCGGGCGATTCCCTGATGGAGGGCGACATGGGCGGCGGCATCTGGGAGATGCCCTACAGGCCCACCCCACTCTACTTCGAGGTTGACGGACAGCGCTACTTCAACGAGCGGCCCGTCAGCACCCAGCAGGCAGGCTTCGTCTATGTAAGCCAGATGCGCTCATGGATGCCGCGCGAGGTGGGAGGCTGTTTCTGGTTTGCCAACGACGACGGCAACATGGTGCCCTTCACCCCCGTATACTGCTGCGCAACGGAGTCGCCAAGACCTTACAACACGCCAGGAGCAGACGACCTCACATTCTCGCTCGACAATGCCTTCTGGGTGCAGAACTGGGTGTCGAACATGGTCTACCCACGCTACTCCATGCTCTTCCCTGAGCTAAAACAGGTGCGCGACTCTCTTGACAACAGCTACTTCACTGCCCAGAAAGACGTGGAGGACCATGCACTGACTCTTGAGGGCGAGGCACGCGTTGAGTACCTCACGGCATATACTGCCGAGAAGGCCGACCAGATGCTGGAGCGCTGGAAGCGGCTGGCCACTCATATCATTGTGAAGTACAACGACATGACGGTGAAACCGGAGGACGGCAACGGCAACTTCCTGCGCACCCCCGACGGACTCGGACAGACCGTGCGCCGCCCAGGCTACTCCTACCGATACGCCCGCCAGCTTATAAGGCTCACAGGCAACCGCTACCGCATACCATAGCCTTCCCTCGCCAACAGTCAGCTTTACTGTCACAAATCTTTTTCACGGCAGAGCTTTTATATACAACCATAAGGCAGTGGGTTATTCCGATAAGGCAGTCCTTTTTTTCAATAAGGCTGTCCTTTATTGGAATAACCCACTAACTTTTTTCAGTAAAACACGATTATCCCAGATAGGTTTTTAGCCACGGAAGGACACGGATTAACACGGTCTTTATACATCTGTGATTTATCCGTGTTTTTCCGTGGCATATTATTCTGACGACCGTTTTGGGATTATGACTGAATTATTGGCGGATTGTTGGCGTATGGGTCTCAAATGCAGATGTTGCCCGTTGCTATACCACAGTTGCCTTTTTTCCTGATTCTACATTGTCTGACTATTACAATGAGTCAATCTCTTCTATGGTCAGCCCTGTGTACTTGGCTATTAGTTCTGCCGGCATGCTGTCGCCTTTCATGTTGCGTGCCGACTCTAAAGCCTTGTTGTGTTCACCTTCGGCACGACCTTTCTCCATGCCTTTCTCCATGCCTTTCTCCATG
>JAFTAR010000018.1 GCA_017455495.1 Prevotella sp. | reverse complement strand
CCTCGGCAACGGCGGCACCAACTTCGATGCCAAGATCCGTCGTGACTCTACCGACCTTGAGGACCTCTTCATTGCCCACATCAGCGGCATGGATGCCATGGCCCGTGCTCTGCTCAATGCAGCCGACATCCTTGAGAACAGCGAGCTGCCCGCCATGAAGAAGGCACGCTATGCCAGCTTCGATGCAGGCATCGGCAAGGACTTCGAGGACGGCAAGCTCACTCTGGAGCAGGCCTACGAGTATGGCAAGCAGGTGGGCGAGCCCAAGCAGACCAGCGGCAAGCAGGAGAAGTACGAAACCATCGTAGCTCTCTACGCCAAGTAAGCTTTTCCCTTACTGAAACACTAATAAAACAGCGGCACCGTCAAACAGAATGATGGTGCCGCTGTTCGATTGTCCATAAAAATATTGTATTCCATAGCTGTTTTTGAAGAAAAGTCCGTACCTTTGCACCCGAACTAAGAATCTTTCAGGCGTAGAAACTTACAAACTAATAACAATCATGAAGAAAACAGCACTATTCCTATTCCTGCTTGTGGTGTTTGTCATGGCAGCCTCTGCGCAGACTGCTGACCCCACACAGCGTGCCCTGTGGGCAAGTATAGCCACGAAGCAGAGCGGTGGCGACCTGACTACCAACGACACCTACAAGGCCTACTATGGCAAGGTCCTCGTAAGCTGGCGCATGCTGCCCGGCGACGATGCCAACACGGGGTTCGACCTCTACCGCAAGATAGGCAACGGCAATGAGAGTCAGCTGAACCGCAAGGTGTCGTTCACGGGCGGCATGCACTACGAAGTGACCCCGATTACGGCAACGAACTGGCAGGATAGTCCCAGCAGCCTTACACAGGACATCACCTACCGCCTGACATACAGCGGGAGCGATGAGACACTGGCCACCTACACCATCAAGAAGGCGCAGCTGCAGGGCGGTCAGCCCTACATCAGCATCCCCCTGAAGTCCACGGAGGATGTCTATGCCGGCGACGACTTGGAGTATCAGGCCAACGATGTTAGCGTGGGCGACCTGGACGGCGACGGCGAGTTTGAAATCATAGTAAAGCGCCTGCAGTCCAAGAAGGGCGTAGCCGACGGCGGCACTGGTGCCAGCTACAGCAGCCACAACACCATCTATGCCGTCATCTGGGATGCCTACAAGCTCGACGGTACCTTCCTCTGGCGCATCAAGGGCGGCCCCGGCATCATCCTGGGCAACTCGTCGGCTTTTGCCGTGGCCGACTTCGACGGCGACGGCTGTGCCGAGATGATTATACGCACGTGCGAGGGAACAGTATTCGGCGACGGACAGGAGATAGGCGACACCAACGGTGACGGCAAGATAGACTACCGCACATGGGGCAACGAGAACAGCAGCAGCCCCGGATGGGTGGACCACTACAACTCGGCCGGACCGGAGTTCATCTCTGTTATCGACGGCAAGACAGGCCGTGAGCTGGCGCGCGACAACTTCATAAACCGCGACACCAGCGACTCCTGGGGCGACGGCTACTGGAAGCGCGCCTGCTCATTCAGGGTGGGAGTGGCTTATCTGGACGGTGCCGAGGGGCTGCCCTCGCTCATACTGGGACGCGGCGTGTACGCACGCTCGGTGCTTGAGGCATGGGACTACAAGGACGGACAGCTCACCAAGCGCTGGCGCTTTGACAGTGCAAAAGCAGGTGGACAGACCACGAACAAGGACGGCAAGGCTAACAGTGCCTACGGCGGACAGGGCAACCACTCGTTCTCTGTGGCCGACCTTGACGGCGACGGCTTCGACGAGGTGATGTACGGCTCAATGGCCATCGACCACGACGGTTATGGCCTGTGGAGCACAGGTCTGGGCCATGGCGACGCACAGCACGTGGGCAAGTTCCTGCCCGACCGCGAAGGCCTGCAGGTATGGCACTGTCTTGAGAGCGGCCGTACCATGGTGGCACTTCACGATGCCAAGGACGGCAGCGTCATCTGGAAAAAGGAGGGCAGCAGCGACAACGATACCGGCCGAGCCCTCGTGGCCGACATCGACCCCTCGTCGCCCGGATGCGAGTTCTGGTGGGCCGGCTCTAATGCCTACTCGCAGACTGGTGCCTCCGACCTGGGTTACAAGCCCTCGTCGTGCAACATGGCCATCTGGTTCGACGGCACCCTCTCGCGCCAGCTCATCAATGAGAACACCATCAGCAACGACCGCAACGGCGGCCGCATCTTCACCATGTATCGCTACTCAGAGCACTTCATCAACGGAACGAAGTCGAACCCCTCGTGGTATGGCGACCTCGTGGGCGACTGGCGCGAGGAGGTCATCGTACCCGACCAGACCCTGGTGGGCGACCTGAAGATATTCTCTACCTGGTACCCCACGGACCACAAGTTCCCCTGGCTCATGACCGACCACACCTACCACATGGGTGTGCTCAACGAGAACATTGGCTACAACCAGCCTCCCCACTTGGGCTACTACCTGGGCACCGACCTACAGAGCGACCAGCAGGCCTGGGATGCCTACGCCCTGCAGAACGCAGCCTACATTGAGGCCTTCAACAAGCATACTACCGCCATAAGCACGCCGCAGGCCGCAGTACCGCAAGCCAACAACAGCTACTACACCCTGGAGGGCCGCAGCCTGAGCGGTGTGCCCACCACTCGCGGCATCTACATCCATCAGGGCCGCAAGGTTGTAATAATGTAGTGCAAGAATAATGTCCATTAAAATTATGCGGATTGTCCATCTTGCCATACCAGTAAAATGTTTACTTTTGCACAAGAATCGTAGTAATACTAAAATTACATGAAACAGATTGCAAGAATCCTGGCGGCCACATGCGCCGCACTGCTGCTGACGGCACACGCCAGCGCAACTGAGAACCCGGAGGTGAGATGGGACAGCAAGAGCCTCATCATTGGCGGGCACAGAGTGGTGCCCGTGATGGGCGAGGTGCACTACTCGCGCATACCGGCCGACGAGTGGGAGGCCGAGGTGAGAAAGATGAAGGAGGGCGGCGTTACAATCATTGCCACCTACGTGTTCTGGAACCATATAGAAGAGGAGGAGGGCATATTCCGATGGGACGGCCAGCGCGACCTGCGCCGGTTCCTGCTGATATGCCAGCAGCAGGGCCTGCCGGTGATACTGCGCATGGGACCCTTCTGCCACGGAGAGGTGCGCAACGGGGGCATACCCGACTGGATGTTCCAGAAAAACTGCCGCCTGCGCTCGCAAGACAGCGTGTTCCTCGGTTATGCCGAGAAACTCTACCGCCAGATATACTCGCATGTGCAGGGCCTGCAGTGGAAGGACGGCGGCCCCGTCATGGCCAGCCAGTTCGACAATGAATACAGGGGCAGCGGCGACTACCTGATGGCCCTGAAGCGGATAGCACAGCAGATAGGCTTCGACCTGCCCTTCTACACCCGCACTGGATGGCCGGAGCTGTCAAAGCCGGTGCCCTTCGGCGAGATGCTGCCGCTCTACGGCGACTATGCCGACGGCTTCTGGGACAAGGATGTGCGCGAGGGCGTGGGCAACTACTACAAGGCGTTCAACTTCAAGGGCTTCCGCTCTTCTACTGCTATCGGCACCGACCTGTTGGGCCAGCAGCAGGAAACCATCAACCAGGGTGATGAGCAGTACCCCTATTTCACCTGTGAGCTGGGTGGAGGCATGGCCACCGCCTATCACCGCCGCCCCTACATCAGTGCCGACGACACCTATTCCATGGCTTTGGTGAAGCTGGGCAGCGGCTCTAATCTGCTGGGCTACTACATGTACCACGGAGGCACCAACCCCGAGGGCAAGCTGCACACACTGAACGAGGTGCAGACATCACCGGGAACGGCCAACAACGACCTGCCGGTGTGCACCTACGACTTCCAGGCACCCTTGGGAGAGTTCGGCCAGACCAACCCCTCCTACTACCGCCTGCGCCCCCTGCATCTCTTCATGCAAGACTACGGCGAAGTGCTGGCACCCATGGAGGCCTCGTTCCCCTCTCAGCAAGACCTGCAGCGGGGCGATGACAGCTCGCTGCGCTGGGCCGTTAGGGCTTCCTCACCGGGAGGCCAGGAGGGGGCTGCCTTCATCTTCGTTAACAACTACGAGCGTTTCTTCACCCTCACGGCAAAAAGGAATGTGGTGCTCTCTGCCGCAGGCGTAACGCTGCCGAAGCTCACCATACCCTCCGGCTGCATGGCCATATTCCCTGTCAACATAGACGGCATCAAGTATGCCACGGCACAGATCGTGGCCCGCAGGGACGGCAAGGTATACATGATGCAGGTGGAGGGCATCCCCACCACCATCTGCATGCAGAGCGGGAAGACGCTCAGGAACGTGAGGCCACGCGGCACCTCACAGCCAGTGTGGCAGAACATCTACCTGCTCACCCGGCAGGATGCCGAGCACCTGTTCCTGCAGGAGCAGCCCGCCGCCGCCCAGCCCACTATGGTAGCCTTCACAAAGGTGAGAGAGGCCGGCCCGCTGAGGCAGATAGTGATGGGCAGGGCCAGGGTGGCACAGGCTCCTTCTGAGGACGAATGGCGCGGCGCTGCTGTCTACCGCATTGCCATTGACCAGGCATGGCAAGGTCAGCACCTGTTGCTCAGCATAGAATACCAGGGTGACTGCGCCCGCCTCTACGCCAATGGCCGCTTGGTGGCCGACAATTTCCAGTATGGCCGTCCGTTCCTCTATGGCCTGTGGCGGCTTCCTGAGGGCTGCACAGAGCTGGAGCTTCACATCCTTCCCTGGCAGGCAGGCGCGCCAGTCTACATGCCCCGCGAGGCCGACACTACTCCCGGTGAGCAAGTGAAGAAAGTGGAGATAACTGTAACCGAATAACGGCTTTCTTTAACTTAATGGGCAATTCGTGTTAAAAAAAACTCGAAAACTTTTGGCTGTTAGGAAAAAAACAAGTACTTTTGTACACAGAACAGAAAGAAACACGATGACTACAGCTGTAAATATTAACACTCAGTTATATAACCAGGTGTATCAGTATGCCAAGAAGCATAACACCAGTGTTGATAGGATGGTGGAGAGTTTCATCATTTCCACTCTGAATATTCCTGCTGACGAGGATAAGGAAGATGCGAAGTCGGAGGCATACTGCGAATTGATGGACCGCCTTCGTGAGATGTCAGAACTTGAAGCTGACTGGGATGATGAGGGTGCTCTGCCCATAAACAAGGACGTTATAAATACTGTAAGGCTTCTTATAGATGCAGACAGGGGGGATGCCATGAGTCAATGGATTATATTCCCAGATACCAACGGTACCCTGATGTTAGACGCAAAGCACCGTAAGGCTACAATCAGCATAGGCATAGATAAATACTCATACGTTTATCACGGAAAAGGCTTCGATGAAAGTTCCAACAACGAAAAGCTTACCATTGAAGCACTGATTAAGTTAATACGGCATATTAATGAGTAATATCAATTTCCAAAGCAAACATGTTGCCAGACTGCTTAAAAGCAGTTGGGTTTATCAAGGAAAGGTATCGCCTACCGCTTTTCAGTTGAGACCAGGCTTGAAGGAAACTTATATTTCAGTCCTCTGCGAGGAAATGCCTACATTCTTAAGTGATGCAAGAACTATTGTCAAGGGTAAGGATAAAACACAATACGCCTCTCTGCCCAAAGAAGAAATTGAGGAAAGAGATTATCAGGTCAATAGCGACAAGGTGGCGTTTACGATAAAGCCAGCCGACAATAATACTTTTAAGTCACATGCAGGTATTTTTATATCAGTAAATGGTCACGGTGTTACTGGTGGTGAGCCTTTTAAAGAGTTCATGAAGGAGGATGGCGTGCCGGAAAGTACAGTCCTTCAGGAGATAGGCTTATTCTTGGCAGACATCGCAGAAAAGAATTTAAAGACTCTGAACTTTGATGTTTTGAATGAATGAAACCGACTAAATCCGACTGAACGGAGAATAGCGGCTTTCTTTAACATATAATTATCATGTAATTCCTCATGTAATTTTGCTGCGCGCAGCCATTAATGGGCAATTCGTGGCAATTCGTGTTAAAAAGGACAAGAAAAAACTCGAAAACTTTTGGCTGTTAGGAAAAAAACAAGTACTTTTGTAGGCAGAATAGGAACTAAGTAAAGTTTTGCATTATGCTGATAGATGACTACAACTATTTCGACCAGCACCGTAAGGAACTTGCTGAACAATACCCAGACAAGTGGTTGCTAATAAAGGACGAGAAGGTGCTCTTCGCCGTGGATACACTCTTGCAAGCACTTGACACAACATATAAGAATGGAATGAAGGAAGGCGACTGCCTTACGACATTCTGCCGAAAGGACGGGAAAAAGAAAATTGTTAGAATAGGCAGGGCCCACGTATCACCAAGCAACTATGCAGTCAGAACAGCCTAAAGCATTCAGCAAAGTATACACAGACTTCGTGGATGAACTCTACACGGAATGTTCTGTCTTTAACTTTAAAGGACAGTAGGCAGACTATATGGCCTTTTGGGATTCAGGTGCAACAAATTCATTAATAACAAAAAAGGTTGTTGAAGACTTGCACCTCGCAGTTTCTGAATTTGCAGAGCTTTATCATGCAGGTGGCAGCAACTTGTCGAATTGTTATGATGTATTTATAGAACTGCCTAATGAAATTCTAATAGGTCCATTGAAAGTGATTGAAGGCCAAATTGAAGGTTCGGATGTACTGATTGGCATGGACATCATCGGGAGTGGAGACTTTATGATAACAAACAACGGAGGTCATACCGAGATGGCGTTCTCTATACCCTCAAGCATAATAATTAAAGATGTGCTCCATTCGGGTGGATCCGACTGAACGGAGAATAGCAGTTTTCTTTAACATGTAATTGCCATGTAATTCCTCATGTAATTTTGCTGCGCGCAGCCATTAATGGGCAATTCGTGGTAATTCGTGTTAAAAAAGACAAGAAAAAAACTCGAAAACTTTTGGCTGT
>JAFTAR010000017.1 GCA_017455495.1 Prevotella sp. | reverse complement strand
GACCTGGGTCAGGGTGCCGACTACGTATACCGCGGCCGCACGGACTTCCGCGGGCTGCATGACGGCGACCTGCTGAAGCTCTCTGCCAAGCAGCAGGCGCTGTTTGGAGGAAAGGAGGAGCCTGCTGACCTGCTGCCAGAGTACTTCCTGCTCAAGGTGAACAACTTCAACAAGGTGGCCAAGGAGTCGCTTGACCAGTGGATAAGCTTCCTCAAGACTGGCGACATACCCGACAGCTTCGATGCCAAGGGTCTGCCGGAAGCCCGTGAGCGTCTTCGCGTGGCAAGTCTTCCTGAGAAGGAACGCCGTGAGTATCTGCGCGAGCTTGAGCGGCGCATGGTTGAGAACGATGCCATCAAGTCGTCTTTCATTGACGGCAAGGACGAGGGTCTGAAGGAAGGCCTTAAAGAAGGAAAGAAAGAAGGCCTTATGGAAGGAATAGAAAAAGGAAAGAAGGAGCGTGAGATTGAGATAGCCCGCAGCTTGAAGGGCAAGGTGCCCATAGACATTATAATGGCAAGCACCGGCCTCGACGAGTCCGACATAGCCAGTCTTTAACTTTATAGCTAACTATTATTTTGCCAACGCAATGAACAAGTACATCCGATTTGACTGGGCAATGAAGCGCCTGCTGCGCAACAAGGCAAACTATGTTGTGCTGGAGGGTTTTCTGTCCGTACTTCTCGGGCAGGACATAAAAATCCAGAAGTTCCTGGAGAGCGAGGGCAACCAGGAAGACGCCAACGACAAGTACAACCGCGTGGACATAATGTGCGAGGACCATGACGGCCGCAAGATTATCATAGAGGTGCAGAACGAGCGGGCCTACAGCTATTTCCAGCGCATGCTCTACGGCACATCGAAGGATGTTACCGAGTATATGGAGATTGGTGACGACTACGACAAGGTGCAGAAGGTGTTTTCCATCAACATCGTCTACTTCGACCTGGGTCAGGGTGCCGACTACGTATACCGCGGCCGCACGGACTTCCGCGGGCTGCATGACGGCGACCTGCTGAAGCTCTCTGCCAAGCAGCAGGCTCTGTTTGGAGGAAAGGAGGAGCCTGCCGACCTGCTGCCAGAGTACTTCCTGCTCAAGGTGAACAACTTCAACAAGGTGGCCAAGGAGTCGCTTGACCAGTGGATAAGCTTCCTCAAGACCGGCGACATACCCGACAGCTTTGATGCCAAGGGTCTGCCGGAAGCCCGTGAGCGTCTCCGCGTGGCAAGTCTTCCTGAGAAGGAACGCCGTGAGTACCTGCGCGAGCTTGAGCGGCGCATGGTTGAGAACGATGCCATCAAGTCGTCCTTCATTGACGGCAAGGACGAGGGCTTGAAAGAAGGTCTTATGGAAGGAATAGAAAAAGGAAAGAAGGAGCGTGAGATTGAGATAGCCCGCAGCCTGAAGGGCAAGGTGCCCATAGACATTATCATAGCGAGCACCGGCCTTGACGAGTCCGACATAGCCAGTCTGTAATAATAAGCATAGCCGCCCCCGCAGATTCTCGTTCTGCGGGGGCGGCGGGTGTTTTAGTGGAAGCAAGGCCTACAGCTGGTATTCCAACATGACGAAGGAGTAGGGCTGCAGCTCCATGTCGAACTTCTTCTTGGCACGGATCTGCTCCGTCTGGGGAGCTATGGGCTGCTGCTCGTAGTTGTTCTCCTGGTCGGGCTGGCCGCTAAGAGTGGTCTTGGTGGCAAACTTCTTCAGACCGAAACGCCCAAGGTTGATGTGGGCCGTCTTGACCTGGTCGGTAGCATTGCAGAGCTTCACGAACAGACGGCGCGTGTTCACGTTGAGCACCACGCTCTGGCCGTAGTGGACGTCGGGTTGTGGCTGAACGGTGCCGGCGGCATCGCCCTCGAAGGTCACGCAGTTGCCGTAGTAATACTGTCCGTTAGAGAGGCCGAACATCTGTTGGATGTAGTAGCTGCATGTGAGGAAAGGCCGCTCGTTGTCGAAGTAGATGAGGTCGGGATTCCAGTTGGTAGCATCCTTGCGGGCGAAGAGCGGAGCATAGCTGGTCATGGAGACTACATCGCCGTTGCGCTCTACATGGAGCAGGTACAGGCCCTCGGCCAGTGCGTCGATGAGTTTCTTGTCCTTGGCGGCATACTCGCCTAAGTAGACCTTGGTGTGGCGGGTGCGTGGATAACTGTCGTACTGGCGGCTGCTAAGGAAATAGCTGTTTGGCTCGTAGTAGTGCTCGTCAATGATGGGCATCTGCAGTTCGTCGGCCAGTCGCCAGCCATTTTCATAGTCGGGGTTGCCGGGATGCGAGCCTGGGCCGGCCGTTCCCACGATGACGATGTCGGGATAGCGCTCGCGTACCTTATTATATATATAGGTGAAGCGCTCGCAGAACTCAGGAGAGATCTTCTCCTCGTTGCCCAGGCCCAGATACTTCAGGTTGAAGGGGGCGGGATGGCCCTGCTCGGCACGCTTACGTGCCCACTGAGACGTGGCGGGGTCGCCGTTGGCCCACTCTATGAGGTCAAGCGCGTCTTGCACCCATTCGTCCATCTCACTCATGGGACAGGCATCCTGGGCCTGAGTGGGCCACATGCCCCAGCCGCCGTTGGCACCCTGGCAGCTTACGCCACAGGGAAGTATTGGCAGAGGCTCCATCTGCAGGTCTTCGCAGAACTGGAAATACTCATAGTATCCCAAGCCCATTGACTGGTGATAGCCCCACGTGTTCTTCAGCCCCTTGCGCTGTTCGCGGGGGCCGATGGTAGTTTTCCAGCGGTAGGTGTTCCAGAAACCGTCGCCGCCGCCGTGCACCACACAGCCGCCGGGGAAGCGCATGAAGCGCGGGTGCAGGCCTTCAAGAGCCTCGGCCAGGTCGCGGCGCAGGCCGTGGCCCTTGTAGGTGTCGCGCGGCATGAGCGACACGAAGTCCACGTCCATCTGGCCTACGGTGAGCGAGAGCACCATCAGCGCGGCGTGGGTGCTGCCCTCGGCAGGAGTCAGCGTCAGCTCCTGCTTCTGCCATGTGTTGGCAGTAATGGTGATGGTGGAATCAGCCAGCAGCTTGGGACTCTGGTTCCAGCCCTGCGGCTCCACCAGTGCTATGCGCACCTGCTTTGCCTCGCTGCCCACATTGCGGAAGAAAGCCGAGAACTGATAGCTCTCGCCGGCCTTCACGCTGATGCCGTCGAAGCCGTCGTTCTGCAGACCGAAGCCCTTCCAGCCGTCATAGTCGTAGTATTCCTTTACCCGCTCTGTATGCAGACGCATATAGGTAGGGTTGTTGGGGTGTATGCCGTCGTTCATGCGCACTTCGAGCGTTCCCAGTGAGTGGCCGGGCCGCACCTGTTTCCACGCCGTGCCGGGTCCCCAGCCGTCGCGCTCGGCAGGGCTGTACTCAAACGAGCCGTTCTGCACAAGCTCGGCAAAGAGACCGCCGTCGGCTGCGTGGCTTATGTCCTCGAAGAATATGCCTATAAGTTCGTCACTGATGGCCTTGCCGCCTGAGGGGGCGGTCATGGGGCGCTGGGCCTGAAGGCCCAAAGAGGCTGCCAACATGGCAGCGCTTAGGATTGTTGTTCGTTTCATTATTGTCACATTGTTGTTTTACCATGCAAAGATACCACTTTTTTTGCCCTCACAGTCGCCTGACGATGTCGAAGCCAAGCTTCTGTACGAGCTTTATGGTGTCGAGGGCCATGATGCGGTCGTACTCCTTCTCGCTGTCGGGCAGTGAGCAGTAGGGCACAATGTCGGGGTGGTGCAGGCTGTGGTCGTCGCGCTCAGGGCCGTAGATCCATCCCTGGCTGATGCGTGCTGCCGCCCACACGTCGTGGGCATTCTCGGCAATGGCTTCGCGCAGCTCCAGGAGGTCGCCGGTCAGGGTTACGTCGCTTAGCTGCACGGGCTGCGGAGTGTAGTCGTCAATGGTTTGCAGCACGCGCACCATGTAGTTGCTCGACTCGTGCCAGGCGCTGAGGAAGAGCGGGAGGGCAACGACAACCTGCTGAGGTTCGGCCGGGTCGTAGAGCGTGACATTCTCGTGGTCCGGGCTGACGGCTGTCACCACCACGGCGTGGTTTGGCTCGTCGTCGGGGTCGGGGCGGCCCGGGTAGAGCTTTTCACAGTCCACGGCGCAGATGACATCGTTGTCAAGCTTCAGCGCGTCCTCAATGTCGTTGACGGTGGCATCATACTGGCGGCTCACCATGAGCTGCTGTGATGCTAAGAGCTGACCCATTGCGTGCAGGGGCATGCCCTGGGGCCTGAGCCATCCCGCCTTGCGGGCCGTGGCGAGCAGGCTGTCAGAGTCAACGGTGAGGCCTCGGCGCTGCATGACGTAGGCCTCGCACTGCACGCCGCAGATGTTCTCGTTGCTCAGCGCCGCCATCTTGAGCATGGGCAGCACGTCGGCCTGCTCTGACCTTAGGCTTGGAGTGTCTATGTTCAGGGCAATGGTCATCAGCTGGCGCAGCTCGGTGTCGGCGGCCAGTGCGCTGAGCACCTGCTCGGTCTCGGCTGCGGTGGCGTTACCGTCAAGGTAGGCTGCCAGGGTCTCATCGGATAAAGGCATTCTTTCTATCATAGTTGTTCTTGTCTTTCAGTGCTACTTGCGTCAGTTCTGCAATGGCGCGCCGCTTCAGGTTGTAGAGGTTGGCGGTGGTGATGTGCATCTCGGTTGCCACCCGATCAGGGTCGCGGTCGTTTACTACGAGTTGTCGCAGAATGCTGACGTATCGTTTGTTTGTCATCATGGCCAGCAGCCGTTCCAGATCGTTGTGGGCCTGCTGTGCGCTGTCGGTGTCGGCAGCGGCGGCATTGGCCATTGCCGGGTCCTCGTCGTGCGAGGCGTTTTCCACTACGAGGTGCCGCTTACGGATAAAGAACCGTATGGCCAGCACCTTGAGCCATTGGTAGAAGGAGCTGCGTCCTTCGAACTGGCGGAGGCGCAAGGCATCGTCCTCCATGAGGTGCAGGTAGAGCTCGTTGACCAGCTCGTCGTAGTCCACATGGTATGCGAATACCGTTTGTATGATGCTGCTTAGCAGCGGGCGGCACTTCTCGAAGAAGAAGAGCTGTGTTACCTGTCCGTCACGGTCTATCAGTCCTTTTATTATCTGCTGATCAGTCATTTATATGTTGTGTGCGCCACTGGGTGTCTACTCCAGCGCGTCGATGAGAATGAAGGCATCGTAGAAGTAGGGCATGTCGAAGCGCTTCTCGCGCTGAAAGGTGCCGAAGGTCTCTATGATGGGTTCGTCGCGTAGCTTTGCGCGTGCCTGGCTGAAAGCCTGGTGGAGCGGCATGCCAGCCTCAAGGTTAGTGAAGAGATAGCGTATGAGCAGGCTCGTTGCCTGGTCGCTTACCTCCCACAGACTTGTTATTATGGCCCTTACTCCTGCCGCCTTGAGTCCACGCTGCAGTCCGAACACGCCGTCGGGGGTAATGAATCCCAGACCCGACTGGCAGGCAGAGATGACGGCCAGGTCAAGGTTTGAGAGGTCGAGCGCAGCCACCTCGCGGGCAGAGAAGATGCCGTCGTTCTGTGAGGCATCGAAACTGGGGTTGTGCAGGTTGGCATCGGCTCCTGCAAGGTAGATGCAGCTCTGTGACAGTTGCATGTCGGCATTGGCAGGCTGCAGGTCAGTGCCCAGTGTGGTGGCCTGTTCAAATGATCCGTGGGTAGATATGAGCAGAGCCTGATACTGTCCGAGCAGCTGGCGCAGAGATGGCTCGCTGACAGAGTCGGCATGCAGCAGGAGGTCGCCATCGTGCGAGCTGCGCAGGGCGCTTATGCTGTCCACTTCAGCCCTTGAGCCGGGCAGGTAGCTTAGGTGCCCGTGGAAGTTGGATGATATGATGGAGTAGGCCAGGTCATCGTTATTGGCAGTGGCATTGCCCAGTCCCTGTTCGTAGTCCACTCCGCCGCACATCAGCATGCGGTCGGTGCGTAAGGAACTGCGGGCATCGGTGAGCTGGCGAGTGCTGGTGAGGCGTATGACCTGCTTTCCGGCAAGAGCTTCCGGCAGCAGGTACTCTGGAGCCAGACGGTGCAATATGCCGTCTACAGCCATATAGATGGTGTTGCTTGCAGACAGAATACTTGTCAGCGATTCGGGCCAGAGGAGAGAGGGCAGGGTGGGGTCGTTGTAGATAGCGCTTATCTTGGCATCATCGCCAAAAGCACCGCCACGCAGGGTGAAGAGGTCGGCCACGGTGATAGTTGCCTGATTGTTGAGTGGAGCGGCGTGAGACGTGATGGTGCTGACGGGGTTGATGGCAACGAAGGTTGGGGCTGCATTCCTGGTGAGAACCAGAGCACCGAGCCACTCCTGCCCCTGCTTCTCGTAGTTTACAAACTCCACGGCGGCATCGCCTTGCCCAAGGTTCTGCTGCACCTGCTGCCAGCCTACGCGCACGGCCTGCAGGGCCTGGCTGCGCTGCTGTGCGTTCATGCCGGGCTGGAACGTGCGTCCCAGCTGTAGCAACACGGCCTTGCTGAACAGGGCCACATCGTAGAGCAGGGTAGGGGACTGGCTCTCAAGGCGGTAGCAGTCGGTGACGAAGGATCGCTCGGCCATCCAGTACTGTTCGCGGTCGCTTGCGCTCATGCCGCAGAAGTTCTCATCGACGAAGGCGCGGGCCAGGCTGAGGTACTCCTCGTAGCAGCTTGCGGCCTCGGCCAGGCTGCCGCCATTGGCATCGTGCCGGAGCACCAGAATCTTGCCCTTCTTGCGCAGAGCCTCGGCCAGACGGCGGTTGTCGGCCTGCTGGCGGCAGTAGGCTACCACATTATTAATAATAGAGAGAGCCTCGTCAAGCTGCCCCATGCGGGCCAGGCAGATGGCACGCTGCGACATCACCTCCTGCCGCTGAGTTTCGGCTGTATTGTCGCGGCCAAAGAGGGCCAATATGGAGTCAAGCTGTTGCAGGGCTTCGGGGTATTGCTGCTGACTATAGTAGAGTTGAGCCATATCGCCGCGCACGGCCCGTTGGAAGGGACGGTCGTGGGGCTTCAGCATGAGGGCTGTAGCAAGAACTTGTTCAGCTGAGTCGGGGCTGTTGGCGAGGTAGTAGTAGCCACCGAGAATCTTTGCCAAGTCTGCGCGGTAACCTTCTGTTACGGCTTCTGCATCGTTTGAGGTGCTGTTGCGTATTTGGAGACATGACACTAACTGTGCAGCGACATTCCGCATCTCTGTTTGCAGTCCCAGCATGTAGGCAATCTCGGCCACACTCTTTTTTACGGGCCAGTAGAACGACATGAACTCGCCGCTGCTGATGTCGCTTACGGTTTTGCCCGTGGCGGTGAGAAGGGAGTCGGCCTGGCGGCTCACGGCCTGCATGGCGCCGTGGGCTTCAAGATACTGCTGCTGCTCGTTTAGCTCAAAGGCCTCGAAGTAAGGCTCAACAAGCTCGTCGAACAGGTTCTGCTGTGCTTGGCTGCCGGTAGAATGCATCAGCAGGAGCAGCAAGATAGCGGCTATGGTGCGGAGTGTGTGGCTATGTGTCATGGCTGGCTTATACTATTTGCGGGTGTTGTGGTTTATGATGACAAACGACTGGTTCTTGCCGCTGTTGTTGCGGATGGTGAGCGTGAAGTGGTCGTCGCGCACTACGGGCTGGCTCAGGCTCAGGTACTGCACGCCGTCGGCAGCACTCTGGGCCGTGCCAAACTGGCTGCCGCCCTTTGTGGCGCTTATCTGGAAGGAGGCTCCTGCCTCGTAGGGAACGACGGCAAAGAGCTGGTGGCCCTCGCGCCCGAATATGTCGTAGCTCACGCTGTGGCCCTGCTTCACCGTTATCTCAATGAAGGAGTAGTTGTAGCGGGCATCCTGCCCGTTGTTGAAGCGTCCGCCGGCGTTGACCACGCCGCCGTGGTACTTGGAAATGCGGAAGCCAAGGGCGTTCATTCCAAAGGAGGCTACCTCGTCCTGCGTAGTGCACTCGCCCTCGCGGTCAATGTCTATTTCGTCCATCATGGTCCACTGGTAGTCAAGGCTCAGGGCTCGGCGCACCTTGGCCTCGTTCTGCGGCTGGCGCAGGTCGATGGCGTGGGCCACGAGGGCTGTCATCTCATCGTCGGGAGTGGCCTGGGCGCGGACAGTGGATGGGAGCAGCATCATGAAGAAGAGGATTATGGCCGTTACCATCTCCTCAGGCCAGAATTTCACCAGTTCGGTCTTGTAGCTGCTGCCCGTGGCGGTGGCAAGGCGCTTTGGCGGCAGTGGCTTCTCGGCCAGGGCGGCGCGGGCGGCCTTGTTGAGGCTGTCCATGCCGGGGCGGCTGGCGGGGTCGAAGCTGAGGCACTTGTGCACCAGCTGGCTCAGCTCCTGCGGGCAGTGCTGCGAACCAATGCGGGGCACCACCGTGGCGGCAGTCTGAGTGAGGCCTCCCTTGCCCTCGAAAACGTGCATGCCCATGATGGCATAGAAGGCAAGGGCACCGAGGGTCCATACGACAGCCTTGCCAGCAGCCCCCGAAGGGGTATCCTTGGCAAATGCCTCGGGGGCGGAGAATGCTCCCGGCTTCCCTTTGCGGGTGGACTGCAAATCCGCCCGAACAGCAGAGACCGTGAAGTGGTCGTCGCTGATGGCGATGTCCGTAGGTGTTATGTTGGCCAGTGAGCCAGGCTTCCACCCTTCAGTGAGGTTGGCTATCAGCGTCCATACGGTGCGCGGGGTGGTGTAGCCTGCTATCTGCTGTAGTGTCATCATCGTGTTGCTTCTTTTTGTTACTTATATATAGACCGTCGGGAGGGATGCTTTCTGTCACGCAGCGGCGAAGTTTTCAATTATTTTAACTGAACAGGAGAGTGGTAGCAAAATCTCAAATCTTAAATCTCAACTCTCAACTCTCAACCCAGAAGCCTCTCACCTCCTGTAGTAGACGGTGTCCTCGGGCACCTCGCCGCCAATCTCGTACAGCCTCACCACCTCTGTGGACGGTACGGCCCAGAAGAGTCCCTGCTGTGCCCTGGCATCGCTCTTCGACACTATGCCTATGGCCTTAAGCTCGCTGCCAATGTAGGCCAGGATTGGGCCTCCGCTGTTGCCTTTGTTCACGAGGGCCGACATCTGGATGCAGCCAATGGGCAGGCTGTCTGTACCGAACTCTATGTGCTGGCAGTTCCCCAACACTTGCGATATGACATCGGCCGTAGCGTTGTCGTTGACAGGGAAGCCGATGGCCATGATGGCCTTGTAGGTTTGTTGCTCAAAGGTGTGGAGGTCGGCGGTGGTGGCCAGGCTTATAGTGCCAGCAATGCCAGCGGGGGCTTCCACGTAGGCAAAGTCGCCCAACTCCATGTCGCGGCGGGTGGCGAGAGGAATTATGGTGCGCCAGTAGATGGGGTTGGCATCGGTGCCAAGGCGCAGCACTTGGTCGCGGCTCTTGTTGATATGGAAGTCGGTGCTATGGAACTCATAGTGCTCGGCTCCGCGGCTCACAACGCTGTGGGCCCTTACGAAGTAGCGGCTGGTGTGGCCCTGGCGGTTGTGGGTCTCGGCAATGTTGGCCAGCCTGACGGCAGCTGGCATGGAGGTGCCCCAGTCCAGACCGTCCCACTGTTCGTCGGTAATCCATGGCTCCACGCAGTGGCGGGCAGTGACAAAAAGCCCCTGGTCGGTGAGGAAGCAGGTGCCTGCCTCGCTGTTCTCAAGAGCTGTGTGCTCAAGACTGACGGTGTGGGGCTGACCGTCAATAATGGTGTCGCAGAGCAGCTCAACGCTGTCTGTGGTTATGTGGTAGATGCTCTGTTCGTAGAGCGAGAGGTCGGCATGGGCCAGGTCCATCTGCTGGCGGAAGCCGCCAAGGAGTGTCCAGAAGGCCACGCCTAACGCTGCTAAGCAGAGAATGATGGCGGCAAGGCTGATGCGGCTGCTCTTGGTGTTGTGCTGGTAGACGGCTCCCGTGGCGGCATCGTAGTCGCCACGGCACACATCGAAGGTGAGAACGGTGGTGTGTTCGCCATCGTTGAAAGTTAGACGGTCGCCCTTGCTGAGCGGCTGGGCTATATGCAGGGGGTTGCCGTTGAGGAGTATCTCGTAGCAGTCGGTCTTGCGGGTGACGTACCACTGCTGTCCGCCATCTGCCGGCAGGATGGCAGCCATGACGAGGGGGGCGGAGCCGGAGACTTCGGGCAGAGGCAGCTTGCACGACGGTGTCTGCCCGATGTAGAGCACGCCGCGCCCGCCAACGACGTAGTCGCCGACGTTCTCCCTGACGGGGCTGGTGTGGTAGGTCAGCTTGAAATACATGACTTTATGATGAGGGGTATTCCTTGGGTGAGTACTTGGTCGTAGACCTGCGAGTTCTTGCCGGTGTCGTCGGCACGCAGGTCGTCGAAGGCGCGCAGGTCGTAGTGGGCTTTAAGCTCGTTGCGCAGCTTCTTCTTGAGGGAAGTGTCCTGCTCCACTTGGTGCTGCTCGTCGTCGGTGAGGGGGCGGTAGCCCAGGATGAGTTCCTCCACGCTCCAGCGGTTGTGCTCTACGGCGGTTAGAACTTCTATCTCGTCGGCAGAGAGGGCGTAGCACTGCTGCCAGTCGTCCTCGCGGTGGCCTAAGGAGTGCATCTTCGTGCCAAGGGTCATGGCGTTGTAGATGTTGGAGTACTGCTTGGTGAGCGAGCCTATCTGAGTCCATTGCGGCTCCAGCTCCTCCACGGGTATTGAGGCCGGGGCCGTGATGGGGTCGTCGGGTGACAGGGCGAAGCAGTGGCCATAGACATAGTTGACGCGCATGGCCAGCTGTTTCAAGGTGCGGAGCGTGCAGAGACTGCAGTCGTCGGCATTGATGGGCAGCACGTTGCGGTAGGAGCCTTCTGCTGCCACCATGCGCACCATGTCGCTGCTGCTGAGGTGGCACAGCACGGGGATGTTGTTGCGGTAAACCTCGTCGGGCAGAGAGAAAGCCTCGTCGAAGTTGGTATTGTTGGTGTCGTGGACAAGAGCCACAGTGAGCTGTTGGCGAGGAGACTGAGACCACTGTGAGAGTTTCTGCCTCACGGCCTCGCTCCTGATGTTGCCGCGGACGAACTCCCACTCTACGTCGACGAAGTCCTGGCGCCGGTGCTCGTACTGCGGCCGATGTAGAATGGCAGCGGGACTGAGCTGAGTGAGGTCTATGGAGCGGTGGTAGGAGTTGTCGAAGAGGTGCTGGTAGCGCTGCATGAGGCGGCTGCGCAGCCGGTCAATGTCGTTGTCAATAATGGTGATGCGGGTACGCAGACGGCTGTCGCGGCAGTAGTTGGGATAGTGGGCCACAAGGGCGGCGTTGACGGCAAGCGCCTCGGTGAGGTCGCTGATGCCGCACAGTACGAGGTGGACGGTGCTGTCACTGTCAGCATTAATGGGCTGACGGTCAAGGGAAAGTGAGAAATAGGAAGTGGTCGGATTGCAAATCCGCCCGAACGGGAAGAAGTCAGGGGTGTGCGGCAACTTGACGAAGAGGGTTTTTGCCAGCAGATCGGCAGCGGTGGTGGCTACGACGTCGGCCTTGTCCTGTACGTCCTTGGGCAATCCTACGTTCTGCAGCAGCCATAGCGCCGTGGCACCGTCGAAGACGATGTAGCACTCAAGGCGATGGCCGCCGTTGGCCTTCAGGTCGTAGACGGCAGACTCTGCCAAGAGCCTGTTTATGATGGCGTTGTCATCGGTCTCAATAAAGACGTTCTCGCCAGTGGCCCGGCATTGGGCCACCAGCGAGAGGTCTTTGTTCTTGATGCTTGTTATAAGCATTCGGTCTGCTTTTGATTAGTTGGTTGTCAGGACATAGTGGTTGTACACATTGCCGCGGTTCACAATCTTGATGCGGTAGGTCTGGGTGCGACGAGGAGTCCAGGTGCAGATGCAGGTGTCGGTGTAGTCATCGTCGTAGGCCACGAGGTTGCCGTTTGAGTCGTAGACATAAAGGTCGAGGTCGGTGTCGCCGTCGCCGTCAACGCAGATGTAAGCCGACTGTCCGCCGCGGAAGGTGATGTTGTAGTAGTCGTTGGAGTGAGCCAGCACGTTGTCCTCATGGTAGGCAGCACCGCCAACGCGACCGCGAACGTTGTTGTTCACGTCGTTAATCATGGCCAGCAGAACGCCGTCGTTGTTTGCCATTGCCTGTGCGTCAGCGAGCAGGTGAGCGGGGTCAAGGCTGATCTGACCGTTCTTGTTGCCTTCGGGAACTGCGGGACGTGGCTCGTCAGCGCCTTCCTTGTCGCGGGCCTCAGCGGTGAAGCCGTTCTGCTTGGAGATACGGGCTGCCTGGATGAGTGACAGGGCATCGTTGTTGGCGTAGCCGTACTTTGACAGCTCCATGGCCAGCTGGATAGCGTTAATCTGAGCGGGAACAGCTGCGGTGGTGTCCTTAACTTCCTGAGCCATCACTGCCATCGGCAGCATGAGGGCGATCATTGCAAAAAACTTTTTCATAATGCTTTTGTTTGTTTAAATGGTTAATATTAAAGTAATGTGTATGTTTTACATGTTGTAGCGGAAGTTGCCTTCGTTGTCGGCAAAGAACCAGCTTGAGCCAGCGTACTTCAGACGGTAGACGTCGTAGGAAGTTTCGCGGAGGGCCTGCTTAAGTTCCTCAGGCACGTTGCCGCGGTAGCGGAATCCGCGGTCGTAGACTGCCACTGCTCCGTTGTCGGTCACTGCCACGGTCCAGAGTTTGCCGTAGTTCTCGGTGCCTCCCTGCAGCCAGCGCTCAAGTGCGCTTGACGAGGCGCTGTAGTACTCATCGCTTACTATCACCCATTCGCCGTTGTCGTTGAATGTGATGGAGCGCACCACGTATCCGTTGCGGTGGTATTCATTGATTTTGTCAATGAGCCTCTGAGGCAGTCCTGAACTCCAGGTGGCATCGTTGGTATCCCAGAGGATTACCCAGTTGCCGTTCTCTGTCAGCGTCACGTCGTCAATGAGATGACCGCCGCGCTTCAGTTCGCGAAGCTTGCTGCTGAGTTCCTGCGGCACAGCCGACACTACATAATTGTTTCTTCCGTTCAGGGCCACATCGCCATTGGTCCTGGTGATTGCCACGTTCTTGCAGTTGCCCCAGCGCTGTATGGCGCGTCGGAGGGGCTCACGGCCTTGGGCGTTGATCACTGTTGCCGTCATAAGCAGTGCGCAGATGAGCAACAAACCTTTTGCAAATTGTTTCTTCATTGCTGTGTTTGATTTAATGAGACATAAAGTTATTAGTATCTATCACGTGTTAACGTTTTTTTGCTTTTGAGGCCTTCGCAGCCCTCTTCTGCACCTCGCGGAATACGTTGTAGTCTGCCTGCAGAATGCTTATTTCAGCCCCCAGACTATCGGCTGTACTCAGGGTAATGTTTTTGCCCAGCTTATATCCGTTGGCAGTCTCTGTGATTGGCGCAATGGTGAAGGTATGGGAACTGTCGTCGCGGGCAGAGTTAAAGGAAATGATGCTTTGTCCGAAGCTCCAGCCGTTGACGGCAATAAAGGCATACTTGCCTCGGTAGCCCTGTTCATACATGAAGCCGTCCTCTAAAGCTTCCAGCACAATCAGGTTGAAGGGCACCTTCAGCGTGCCAGTGAAGTGCTCTATGTTGTTGGCGGATATTCTGTACAGTTCTGTGGCTGTGCTGTCGTTCTGTAAATAGAAGGAGTACGAGTCAGAGCTGTCGGGTATGCAGGTGTAGCCTGTCCAGTCAATGTGTGTAAGCATGTCCTCCGTGGCCAGGATGTCGGCAATGGAGCTTTCTTCAGGGTCTATCCACACATGCAGGCGGCTGTCCACTCCTCTTGGCGGCTGCAAGCCTGTTTCGTATATGTACTTCAGCCAGCCTTCCTTGCCTTCCACTTCATTCCTTCGTCCGGCAGGAAGCATGTAGATGTCGTTCATGGCCTCCTCCGGCGTGCGCATGGTGCTGTCATGGGGAAGTGGCGGCAGGGTGCTCATAAGCGAGTCGGCAAGGATGTGGAGGGCGGCGTTTTCGGGCATCATTGAGGTGTACGAGCTTCTGCCGTACTGATAGGGTGCGCTTGTCATGGTGAAGTTCTTCACGGTGTGGCCGTCGGTGGTGTAGTAGATCACGGTGGAGTCATTGCCTGCGGAGGTCACTTTGTCCAAGTCGATGTTGGGGTCGTCGAAGGCTACTGCATAGGTCTGCTCATCCCTGTAGGCCATGAAAGCCAGGATTATGCCGTTCTCGTTGAGTCCGTTGGTATAGCCTTCAATGTCGTCGGCATCGCCCACCTTGTACGGCACGAAGAACCATACTGTGCCTTCGCCCTGCTGGCATACGTTAGACCGGCTCAGCTCGTTTGTCATGGCATAGAGCTTCACTGTGTGGTTATAGCGCTGAGCCTCGCGCTCGGTCATATATATAATATGGTATTGGAAACCCAGCTGGCGGGGCGTACCCTGTGGCAGGGTGAGGCTCACGAGGTTGCTGGTGCCGTCCTCGGGGTTGTGGCGCATCACTACTACGGGCTTTTCGGTCATGGCCCTGTCCACGGTTTCGTAGACGAGTGTGTTCTCGTAGTAGCGGTGATAGATGGAGTCGGGCTGTGAGTAGTGCCAGTCGCCGTAGCGCATGAGGATGTCTCCGCTGCGCAGTCCAAGCTGCAGGGCGGTGCTGTCAATAACCTCTATGTAGAAAGCCTTTGGCACCCTGTCCCAGGGGTTATGGTCGCTTGAGATGCTGTCGTTGTGCTCGTCAAGGAGGAAGTCGCCTGTCCGCGATGCCCACCGTGATGCGTTAGCCCAGTCTCCAAACTGTATGTATGCGGGTTCTCCGAATTCGTTCTCGCACCTCCATGCCACGGCGTCGCCTTCACTGTTTCTCAAGGGTACTACCCTGTTGAAAAGGCCTGTGTTGCCGAAGGTGGGAATGTTCGAGCGTGCCGGCATGCCCATGGCATCGTAGCTGATGAGGGCCGTGGAGTATGAGAATGTGGGGTCGTACTCAGCACCTTCGCGCTTTACCAGGCGGTTGCCCAGATAGTAGGATGTGGTCTTGATGCAGGTGGTGCTGTCGGTCTCCACCACCTGCCGTGTGTAGACAGTGCCTTCGTCTGTTCTTTCCATTTCCGTGCCGTCGGGCAGGTAGAAGACGGTGGTTGCGCGGCTGTGGGTGGCATCCTCCACGTATGTCTTTTGCCACCGGTGCCAGTCGCCGTAGCCCGTGATGGGCTGCATGTCGGAGTCGTAGTAGGCATCGGCCACTAAGCGGTGCTGGCGGTCGTAAGTCTCCACTTCTATCTTTCCGCTGCGGAGCATCCATGTAGTGTCAGCGGCAAAACCGCTGACCACTCTCCAGTTCAGTGTGGTGTCGCTGCCGTTGGTGGTGTTATAGTCTTCGCGCAGCACTCTTTTGTCGCCCCTGTAGCGGTATAAGTGCAGGCAGTCGCCGCCCTTGAGCTGGTTGACGAAATGGCCGTCGGCATCGTATATTACCTCTCTGATGAGGTTTCCCCTTCTGTCATAGCTGTTTTCCCACCTTGCCCATCCGTCAGCATCGTTGACGAGGGTGGTGCCGTCAAGCCTGTAGTTGGCTCCGCTTGTGCGGTTTCCGAGTGCATCGTAGGTGATTTTCCATAGATGCAAGCCTGTTGCCGTGGTGTCGGGCTGCATGTTCTGGTCGTAGTATCGGCACTCTGTGTAGCGTCCGTAGCGGTCGTAGGTGTATTTCTGTGTTATCACGGGCACAGCACCACTCTTTTTCTCCGGCATGCGCATGGGGTTTCCTTCGGTGTCAATGTATGTAGACATTACCTCATTGCCGCGTGCATCGTAGGTGGCAGTCCATCCGCTGTTGCCCCAGTCGTCAATCATTGGCTCTCCGAAGGGACTGCACGACATGTTGCACACAACGTTGCCCTGTCGGTCGTGGATGCGTTTCGAGATGAAGGCTCCGTCGTTGTTTCTCACATAATGGTTGTTGTTGTCAATGAAGGCAATGATGCTGTCATAGCCCATGATGTCCTGCTCTATGTAGACTCCCTTGATGGGACTGTCGTTGCCTCTGAAGTTAGTGGCATTGCCGTTGGCATCGGTGAAGTGCCCGTATATCTTGCGCACTCCAGTTGCCATGGGGTGGTACTGGAAAACCAGGTCTCCGTCCTTGTCGTATGCGTTTTCCTGGATAACGCCGTTGTCGCTGTAGAGCACCTCCCACTGGCATACTTCCCCCATGCGTGATGACCAGGTGTAGCTGATGTCATCATCGTTGGCCTTTCCAAGGTATGTCCCTATGGTGTGGTTGGTGGTGAGTTTTCCCTTTGCGTCCATGGCCTGCATGTAGGTGTACCTCTCGTGCCCCACCGGCCTTGACAGTCGGTAGTAGCAGCTAAGGTGGCTGGCCTCAGCGGCAGTGAGCGGCCGCCCTATTCCCTTCCAGAATCCGTTCTGCTTGGTGACGTTCTGGTAGAGGGCATGGTCGTAGCGGCTGACATTGGGGAAGTGGCGAGTGTCAACGTTTATGTTTATTTCCCTGTTCTCCTTGTCTGATTCTTCAACGGTTCCTGCGGCAGGGTCGCTCTCCCTTCCGCTGTTGCCTTGAGCCTGTTCGCTGTCGGCTTTGTTGCCTCCCAGTATGGTGCTCCATTTCTGGGCATTGGCGTAGGTGGCAAACAATGCACTGACAAGTATGATGATAGCTGTCTTTTTCATTCTTGGCTGATTATTGTTGAGTATTCTTCGTCGGTAAGGAACACCTTGTAGGGCGGTTCCATTCCTGTTAGTTCGTTTATGTTTGCATTGACGGTAATGGATGTGTAGCGCCTGGTACCCTTTACTCGTCGTGCCAGCAGGATTTCTCGTCCCTGCTGCCTTAGAATCATGTCTCCGTCGCGAAGGTTGGATTTGTATGCCGTTCCTGCCGTGTCGGTTATGTGGATGTAGTAGAGCCAGTTTTGTGGTGCTAAGGCAGTACTCTCAGAAAAGATGGAGGTGCCTCCAAGTGCGCTTTCGTGTCCGAAATTGTCAATATCGGTTAACATAGCAATTTGCTGTCCAGCCATGATTTCCCTATGCCATTGTTTGCCGCTTCTTTGTATAATGACCGTATTGTCAGAACCGTATTCATTGATAGCCCTTACGGCCACTATATTGTCGTAGAAGTCCTTTACGAACCTCATGGTGTAGTAGCTCATTTCCTGCTCATCCCACTTGGGGCAGCGGATGGTGTCGCCGCAGATGCCGATGACGTGCTGGCCCACCGTTCTTCCGTTCTCTATGTCGTATTCCATAGACATGGTGCGCTCCCCCTGCTCATTATATATAATGTGGCGCTTGGTCTGCTGCTCTGGAGTGAGAGTCAACTCTTCTGTCCTTATCAGTTTCTCTTCTATGCCAAGTGTGTCAATGGCGTAATAGCGGAGAGTCTTCACGGTGTATTGCGGGTCCGTGTTGTCCTCGCTGACGGTTAGTCTGTAGTAAGGCGGATTGTCTTGCTTATTGTAGGGCACCATGAGTTGCCTGTTGTTGCCGTGAAAGTGCAGTTCCGTTTCCACGTTGCCTCTCTTGCTGTGAGTCTCCAGCCTGTACTTATAGTTGCTCCAAGCCGTATTGTACTCGCATATTTCACTTATGGTGTCGGAGTTGGCTAAGTATGAAAAAGATATTTTTGAGCGCAATGTGTCGTTGGAATATGTGCTTTTCTCTGTGAGGTTTCCGTTATCGTTGTAGATATACACCATTCTCCAGGTGTGGTTGCCATAGAACTGGTATGAGCGGTACACAAGATCTGCATTGTCATTATAAAGCAGCGTGTCCTTTCTGTCTGCCATGCTGTAGGCTATGCAGTTATTTGTGTAGGTGGCGTATGCCGGTCTGCCGAGCGAGTCTTTAGCCTGTATCCACCTGTTGTATTTGTCGAAGCTGGTGAATCGCAATGAACTTAAGCTCTGCGGAATGTCAAGTTCGTCAAGTGGTGTTCTTTCAAGTATGATGCCGTCGTCGCTTAGTTTGTAAGCAATTCCGTACTCGTTGCGCCCGTTTTTCTGCGGCACGCCTTGTTCGTTGCAAAACTGGAACTTGGCGAAGTGCCCATTTGAATTAACAGTGATGCGCATTCTGTCTGCTCCGTTATTCCTCACGTGCAAAGCCTTGCCTTCGCCGTCGGTGTAGTTGGCCCATAGTTCATTGACTTGCTGAGTATCAATGCTGTCGTTGCTTTCTGCCGAGTGGTAGAACTGTAGTGAGTAGAGCACTTGTCCTTCAGGGTCGTAGGCAGTGCGGCAAGCCACTTCTCCATTGCTGCTGGGAGTGAACTCCCAGCGGGCAGTGTTCAGCTGCATGCGTGCAAATGTCTTTGCTTTCTGGTCGCCACTTTCTGTCTCGTCAAGTGCTACAAGCTGTTCTTCCACAAGCTTATTAGTAGAGGGCTTCTCGCCTTTGGCCAATACTTCCACCTTATAGTATTCTCTGCTGTTGCCAAGACCGAAGATTTTATACTTCATGAATCCGTGGCGCGTCAGGCGGTAGTACACCACCATTGAGTCTCCGCCCTGGCTTCCCACTTCGCCAATACCCACAGGCCACCCGTACTGGTAGGTGAATCCGGCGTAGTAGTTGCTGTAGTCCTTTTGATATCCGAAGTACCAGAAGAGGATGTCAAATACCAGTATTGCCAGCAGTCCGATTGACCATGCAAACCGGCGGCGGTTTTTCCTTTTTGCCCTTGCGGCGCGTGCCTCCATGAGGGCTTTCTCCTGTGCTGCCTCTGCCTCTATCTGTTCGCGCTTGCGCAGCTCGGCCTCCATGTAGGCGCGCTTCTCCTCTTCCTGGCGCTGGCGTTCCTGCTCCTGCTGCCGCTGCAGCTCACGCTGGTCTATGCGCTCGTCTACCACGGGACAGAGAATGTCGTGCATGAACTCCACGCGTATGTCGCCCTGATAGTTGAACTGGCGCAGCAGCTTCTTGTCGTAGACCAGGTTGTTGATGACGTCGCGGGGCACTCCCTCGCGTTCCAGGTCGTAGCGCGACACGTTGTTGCGACGGCCGTCATAGGTAATGAGCTCGTCCTCTATCTTCTCAACGGCAGCGGCGGGAAGACCGCTCACGCACTCTGTGTAAAAGTCCTTAATTATGTCGTTGCTCTGCTGGTTCACCAGCTCTGCCGTTATCTGTTGCTCGCCGTCACCTTTCTTTATATACAGGCGGCTAAGGTAGAGTGAGAGCACGGCGGCATCGACTTCCAGTTCTGGCACTCCGTCAAGCTGGAAGTCGGTTCTACCCGTCACCTTCTCAATGATGAGCTTGGCCACGTCCTGACTTACGAGTCCTTTCTGCGGCAGCATTATGATGTCGGCAGCCTGCTCCTCGTTGAGGGGAGAGAGGGCGAAGCGGTTCTGCTTCATGGCGGGTATGAAGGCAGTGTAGCGCTCTAAGTAGCTGAGGAAGTCCTCCCTCAGGGTGAACACTATGTGGTAGTCCACATTTTCTATATAGGTGGGGCGACCGTCATCGCTGTCCTCGCCAAGGTCTAAGTCCAGGTCCAGGTCGTCCAGTTCGGCGGTCACCTCAGCGGCAGAACCGCTGGGCGCAGCGGTGTCCTGGTGGAAGTGGTTTACTATGTAGAGCGGGGTAACGCCGTTTATGAGCGATGCCAGCTCGTCGAAGAATTCCGTCTTGCGCTTCTCGTCCTGCTGCAGGGTGAAAATTTCTTCAAACTGGTCGAACACCAAGAGCAGCTGCACGGGTTGCCGCTCGGCATTTGTGAACTCCATGCGGTGCAGGTATTCCCAGAGTGTCTCCTTCTGCGGGTCTATGGGCGGCAGCAGCACTCTCATCCTCACTCCGCTGCGCTCTATGGCGTCGCGCACCTGGATGAAGTACGACGGCGAGTCCTTGCCGTGGTCAAGCCTGATGGGTATGGGCACCAGCCCGTTGCGCCTGGCAATGGGGAAGATGCCGGCATTGAGAATGCTCGATTTGCCTATGCCCGACTTGCCGTAGAGCACGGTTTGCGTGTTGTTCAGAATATAGTGTGAGAGGCTCTCTATCTCCGCGTTGCGGCCATAGAGCACTTCTCCCTCCACGTAGAAGTTCAGTCCCTTCCAGGGGTTGTTGCCGTTAGCTGTTGCCATGTCGCATTCTCTCCTCTAATTGTTTCACTTCGTTCACTTTCTGCTCTATCACGGCAGCAACCTGGTTGAGGTCCGACCCCAGGTCGAACCATGTGGCGTTGCGCTCCTGGAACTCGGCAGGCACGTCGGTAAGCTGGTTGTAGAAGTCGAATCCCTGCTCAGCCAGCGGAACGATGAAGGTGCGCCCTCCCATTCTGGAGGCCATGCTGGCAGCCTCTTTCCACTCGGCACGATATTCGTGCTCCTCCATTATCTCCTGCTCTACGTTGGCGGTGAGCAGGGGCACGAAGATGCGGCTGTCGTGTATGCCGGCCATGATGGCCTGCCGCCAGTTGTCGCCCTCGCCAATGTCGTGGCGGTCGTACCACACCCTGAGGCCCTTTGTAGAGAGAAGGGCGTAGAGCTTCATTACCAGCTCTTCGTCTTTCCGTGAGTATGACAGGAACACGTCGTTCTTGTATACCGTATCGGCGCGGCTGCTGCCCTGAGCCTGCTCGCGTTTGTTTATGCGGCTTTCAATCTCGTTCACCACCTGCTCGGGGTCTTTCTGTATGAAGGTCTCAAGGCGGTGCAGAAACTGTATCAGCGGGTCATCGTCGTTGTAGTGCTGGTTCACCATGAGCATGGTGCGCATGCCCTCCACATTGTTGTTCAGCGAGAAGCAGATGAAGCGGTAGAGCCAGTCGCTGTAGTTGTTGCCTAAGACCAGCAGGTAGCGGCGCTTTATGGCTTCGGTGAGTACGCGCGGAGTCTTTATGCCGGCCAGCCAGGCCTTGCAGAACTCCATCATGTCCATGTCGGTCACCACGTAGCGGTTCTTCTCCTCGCTGTACTTTCCAAACATGTAGAACACCGTTGGCTTCATCATGCTCTTCTCGTTCTGCACGTCGCCCTCGTCAACCTTCAGGTCGCGGTTGGGGTCGTTGCGGAATTGCAGCACCCTGACGTTGTCCTGCCCCCACACCTGGCGCATGGCATTCTCCACTACGGGGGTGAACGAGGTGGTGATGACAAAGGGGAACTTCTTCGTGGCTAAAAGGCGCAGCAACAGGTCCGACGGGCGCTTCTGCACCTTCGACAGCACCTGGTATATCAGCTTGTATATAGCCTCAGGCCGCTTCACGGCGTTCTTGAAGTTATGGTCGTAGATAAGCTGTGAAAATGTCTCAGGCTTGCTCGTCACTCCAAACTTGCTTGCAAAGAGTTTAATGAGCTGCTGGTGGAAGTTGTTCTCGTCCTCTATCTGAAGGTCGGGGCCAATTACGGGAATGACGCTTCCGGCCATAATCTGGTCTATCAAGTCCTCCCAGCGCTCCTCGTCTTCGGATATGTCAAAGTCTATCTCGCCTAAGTCTATGTCGGGCAGGATAGCGTCGTTTTCTATGGCCATAGCAACAGTTTGGTTGGTTATAATTCTGCAAAATTAACTTTTTTATAACAAACTGCCAAATTTTTCTGGAAAAAAATATCATTGCGCTCTGCATGGCTGTTTACGCATTAGCTCAACTCTCTTGGAGTTAAGGGAGTTAAAGACAATAGTCTTTTCCCTTGTACTTCCCTTCGGAGCATGGATTCTGAAGTAGCAGAACTAACGTCTTTAACTCCCTTAAATCCTTTAACTTCTTTAACTCCTCAACTTTAGAAAGTTGAATAAATCTACCTACACACCTACACTGCTTTACTTTACATGCCAGTGGTACAGACAGTTAAGTAACTTTTTACCTACATTTTACATACATTTTACCTACATTTTACATACATTTTACCTACACTATGATACATTTCTTTACAAAATAGGGGTACTTTTACATCGCAAAGCAGCTCCAAAAAATTACAAACCTGCTTTGTAATTTTTTTACAGAGCCTCTGTAATATTTTTACAGAGGCCTTGTAATTTTCTGAAGCACTGGTTTACAGCCATATAGCTCAACTCTACGGAACTGGAGCAGCTCCCTGTTTTTGCCTTAATGTAGGTTAGTGTAGGTAGTGTGTATGTTTTGTGTAGGTAAAAATGCTTGTAACCTTTTTATATTCAGCTTATTAAGTCCAAAAATGTAGGTGTGTAGGTAAAAATGCAAAAAAAATTTTTGAACGGCAGACTTGGCAATCATGATTGCTTAGACTGTAAAAACGCCGTGCCTTTTGGAAAAAAGCACGGCGTTTTTGAAAAATAGCATTGGTTTACAGGAAAGCGGTTTGGCGCTTTGTCATTCTTCGTTCTCGTCATCCCACAGGCTGTTGACGTAGCGGGCGCCAGGTTCCTCGCTGCCGTTGATGTCCACGCCGCCGTAGCCGATGTTGTAAGTTCCGCTGCCCGACACGCTGTCCATCAGGGGGTGAAGACGGGCTTCCACTGTCATCATTGTTGGAGCTGTATATTGTTTTTTCATTTTATTGTTCCTCCTCATTGTTTATTTAACGATTATTTTCCTGCCATCTTTCACGTAGACACCGTGGGCAGGCATCACAACGCGGCGACCCTGCATGTCGTAGTATTCGCTGTCGTCAGTCCTGCCGCTGATGATTTCCGTAATGCCCGTCTGTTCGTCGGTGAACACTATCTGCATGCGGGCCTCTGCATAATTGTTCTCAAAGTCAGGCAGCAGGTCGTCGAAATTAAAATATGCTCGGAAGGCCTTGATTTTTGTTGTGCCCACTGAGTACCAGAAATTGCCGCCGCTGAGGAACAGGCAACCGTTGTCAACCAGCGTGCCAGCCACGTAGTTGCCGATGAATGCGTGTGGCTTACGTTTAGATCCCAAGTTAATCATCGGCTCTTCCTCAGGATCAATGTCTACCCCGTCTGCGGTGAATTCACTCACGTTATCCACCACTTTAATAATGTAGGGATGGTTGGCTGCTATGGCAGTGGCAGCATTGAATTTCACGCTGATACTCTTACCGTCTGCCGACACCTCGTAGTCATTGAAATCGCCTAATTGCACGTCATCGCCAAAGGCTGCCTTTACCTGTGCCTCCGTCATGGCGAAGGGCAGGCAGATGGTGCCCCACTCGCCGGCGTTGATGGTGCGGCGGACGATAACTTTGACATCGGTGACCGCCTCAGGCATCTCGGTGGAGGACTCGTCGAGCAGCACATCTTCTGCACGCATTTCCACTATGCCACCCTTGAACACATCTGTCGTCCACCCTGCGGCAATGTATGCATCGCGGGTGCCATAGGGAACGGTGAGTTTACAGTTAGAAGAAATATTGGAGAAACCTTTATTACCAAAAGCGAAAGGTTCTTGTATGTTGGAAATGACGAAGGTCAGGCTACTGCAATTAGAGAAAGCATAGCTTTTTATGCTCGTTACGCTGTTAGGAATAGCAATAGAGGACAGATAGAAACAACCAGAAAAGGCAAAACTTCCTATTGTTTTCACACTGTTGGGAATAGTGATGGAGGTCATGCGGCAACCAGAGAAAGCATAGTCCTCAATGCTCGTTACGTTGCTGGGAATAATAGTATTCTTGCATCCCGCGATAAGCTTATTCGATGCAGTGTGTATAATTGCATTACAGTTATTTCTTGAATCGTATTTGGTGTTCTCATCTGCAACAGATATAGAGGTCAGGCCACTGCAATCATCGAAAGCACCGTTTGCCACGTTTGTCACGCTTTTGGGAATCTTGATGGAGGTAAGACCTCTGCAATTAAAGAATGCATTGGATCCTATTGTTTTCACTCCGTCGGGAATAGTGATGGAGGTAAGGCCACTGCAACCCCAAAAAGCCATTCTATCAATCTTTAGAGTGGAAAGTGGAATTCTTATTCTCTTTAGATTACTACAATCAGAGAACATACTTACACCAATAACGAAATTAGAAGTCGTGTTATCCCAGGTATCATAAGATTCACCACCACTGACAATTATAGCACTATAAAGATTTAAATCTTCTAGTTTTCCATCTTGTATCATCTTTCGGATTAGGAAGATGTCCGTACCATTTATTTCGCCTATGACTGTAAGACTTTTTATTGTATTCCATGCAGAACTTCCAATTTTAGAGGAAAGTGTACCTGCAGAGGACGTTGACACTGTCACTGATGTCGAAGAGCTTGAAATGGTGTATTTACATGTGAGAATGTTACTCGTTTGGTAGCCGTCCTTGTAGGCAACAGCTTTTAGAGTGCAATTTGAATTGATGGTGATTCCCGAATTATATGACTGACTATTTTTGCTTGGATTACTGCCATTAAGTGTATAGTAAATATCACATCCCGAAATTTCACTCCCGTTACATGTGACACTTAATTCCACGATAGTTCCCATTGCCACTTCCCCTCCGTTTGGTGAAGCTGACAAAACGAGTTGTGAAGGTGCCGTAGAACTACAGTTGATGTAATAATAGGCAGTAAAGGTACCATAATAATAATATAGCCTTCCGGAAGAGTAGACTTCCCTGTAACACGTGTAGTCACATGTTACAGTTTCTGTACCTGAGAAATATGATAGTATCTTCACAGAGCTCGTGCCAGAATATACAGATAAATAATCACTGCCTGTTGAATAAGACATCTCCAATATCCCATTATATCCCGCAGGTGTTGATGGTTTTGACAGGGATATTGTCTCGCCAACCTTGCCTGAATAGTAGTATTGGGCATGAGCAACAAAAGGTAGTGTTATCAATAATAGCACTAAAAGAAGTTTCTTTGTTTTCATGTTTTTTATTCTATGCCTCCTCGCCCCTAGGTTTGGCCTATTTAAAGTTATTGATTGTTTCGGTGACGGCATAAAAAAGATGTGGGAACTATACTCTTTACTCGTCCCACATTCCGAGGCTCTCGCATGCCCACCAAGGTTGAACGAGCAAGCATAGAACCCACACTGATATGATAAACATACGCTTACGCATAAGTCGTGAATGCATAATCACATCATGTGAGCATCTACCCCTTGCTATGTCCATGACCTTGGTGAAATTTGCGAGATTTCGGAATGTCAAGAACAAAGCGTCAAAGTAAACGCCTTTTATTATGTCGTGCCCTCATGGAGTGGCAGTCGTCAGGACGGTCTGCGCTTCACAGAACTCTGAGAGTCGCTGCAAAATTAGAAATAAAAATCCGAACCGCCAAGCGATTCGGAGAATATTTTTGGAAAAACGTAAAAACAAAGTACTAATCTGGAGATTTTCTGACTACAGCTTGTAAGAGTAAACTCTCTATCTCAATATGTCTTTTTCAGTTCTTTAGCTGCCATCACTTCATGAATGATGTGCAGCGTGGAGGGTTTCCCGATGGAGTAGTGCTCATCAGAGTAGTCGGCTACAAGGTTTGAAAGCAGCTCCAACTCAATGCTGTTAGGGTCAGTGCGTGGTGTCTCATCTGTCACCAAGGGCAGCAACTGCTCCACACGGGCCACAGCCCATTCATATTGTTGTTCGTTTGTTATCTTTGTCATGTTATTTCTTGCATTATATCGTTGAACAGTCTATTTTGTCATATTCCTTATGCGTTCCTACAAAGCGGATATAGACGAATCCTATTGTAAATTTTATTACGGCAACTATGCGGTAAGTATTCCCCTTAATGTCAAAGACATATCGTTGATTTCCTATTCCGTCCGCGCTGTTAAAGGTCTGTTTAACATCTGCAAAGCATGTCCAATGACTGTTTTTTACTATATCCACCCATATTTGGAGTGGAAGAAGTGCGTCTGGATGTGTCTCTGCAAACTCTTTCAGTGTCTTTTCTGTAAAAATCCTCATCAGTAACTTGTTGTCATTGCTCGTTCACTTTTTCAACAGTACATTAGTCGAAAATAACTTTGCTCGGCTGCAAAATTATCAATAAAAATCCGAACCGCCAAGCGATTCGGAGAATATTTTTGGAAAAACGTAAAAACAAAGTACAACTCGAAAATGTTGTTGTTAAGTTGTTTGCCTTATTTGATTCGTCGTTTCAATGTTTCTGGATTAATACGGGTATCCCAGATATCTGCAATGCGTACGATACCGGAGGATGGATAGTAGCAATAGATTAATTTAAAGCGGCGATTCATCAGATGACAGTACCTGTAAACATGTTTCTTCCCCTCAAGCAAAGGCTCTGGTGTATAAGACATCGGCATAGATGAAATACGAGCTTCTGCATGAGCAATTTCATCTATCCATCTTTTTGCCGTAGCTTTCCCAAACTCGGCACTTGCGTAAGCAATACGTTCGTCAAGCACCCGAATAGCTCTCTTTTGCCAAACTATCTTAGCCATGGATATTTTTGGTAAAGCTCTGACCACATTTGCTCGGAAGTAATCCACTTCTCTGGATCTTCTATCCCTGCATCAATCTCGTCCATGTCGGCCTCAATCTCTGCCACCCTTTGTTCAAACTCTTCTGGATTGTCAGTGTAGAAGCCGAACATTCCCAAAGGTATACGGTCAATCTTTTTGGCCTCATTGTCCGTAAAAACAATTCCAGAAGAGATGGACCTTCTGGTCGCTAAAGCCACAGAAGGTTCGGCTGCGGTCAAGCTGCCGTAGCCATCTTCTTCTTCAATAATGGGATATTTCTTTCCTTCCATTTCTTCCATCTTTATTCTTAATAACGTCAGAACAATAGTTGTTCTCATATTTTATGCTGTCCGCATTGTCCCGTTGGGATATGCGACGGCTGCAAAGATAAAACAAAAAATCCGAACCGCCAAGCGATTCGGAGAGTTTTTTCAGTCCCTTAGCTGTTCGCGCATCCACCTGAGGCACTTCTCCTGACTGCTGCTGAAGCGCCAATGGCCGCTGGTGGGGGTGATGTCGCACTGCTTCGGGGCCACGATGGCGTTCCATGCTGCCCAGACGCTGGTGGGCGAGCAGGTGTCGTCGCTGTAGCCCCAGCTCATGAAGGTGGGCACGGTCAGCTGGCGGGCAAAGTTCACCACGTCGTAGTACTGCAGGGTCTGCATGGCGCTCTCGTCGGGCGAGCCGTTATAGTGTGGCGAGAAGAACTTCGGCCATCCGCCTGCCCTCTGGTGGAGGAATCCGCCCAGGTCGCAGAGAGCGGGGTAGAAGGGTGCGCACAGCGTCACCTTGTCGCTCAGTGCTGCCGTGACGATGGTCAAGGCCCCTCCCTGCGAGCCTCCGGTCACGATGACGTTGCGGCCGTCCCATTCGGGCAGGGAGCACAGGAAGTCTACGGCCCTCACGCAGCCGGCATACACATCTTTATAATAATAGGTGTCGCGACTCTCTATGCCACGCCGCTCGTAGCCCTCGCACTGGCGGCGGAGGGCCTCGTAGCCGTCATTGTCAAGACGCTGGTCGTTGCCGTGGATTTCTATCTTCAGGTATACCATGCCCTGGCGGGGGAAGTAGTCGCTGGGGAATATGCGGCCACTGCCGGCACCGGGCGGCACCAGCACCACGGGACAACTGCCGGCAGCAGCATTGCGTGGTCGGGTGAGATAG
Organism: Prevotella sp.; assembly: GCA_017455495.1. Classification (GTDB taxonomy): domain Bacteria; phylum Bacteroidota; class Bacteroidia; order Bacteroidales; family Bacteroidaceae; genus Prevotella. The sequence continues at coordinate 3,040 of JAFTAR010000017.1, read as the reverse complement.
CCGTACATCCACTTGCTGGCTCCCACATGCAGGTGCACCAGCTGTGTGACGAACTCATCGTTGGTGGCATCAGGCACATCGTAGTACTCCGGCTCCAGGTCCACCTTGCGGGCCTCCTTCACCGCCTGCTTCCAGAAGCGGTAGAAGTCGGCCGGTAGCTGAGTATAGCTGTTTATCAGCTCCGGAGCGAAGGCCACCTTCACCAAGTCGGTCTGCCTGTGTCCACCGGCCATGTATTCATACTGGCAGGCCAGGAATCCCGGCTCTGTCATGGTGCCCATGCATATCAGGGCCTCGCCTGACACGAAGACGGTGCTGTCCCACTGCTGCGGCAGCATCATCTCCGGGCCGCACTTGAAGCGCACCACGGTGCCGTCTGGCAGCGGCACTCCACCCTCGCGGGCAGTGAGGCGCAGCGTGGCTGTCTGCTCCGGCATATAGCGGCTGTCGCTGTGGTTGGGGGTGGCAATGCGCTCTACAAAGTCCTTGCGCGGGTTGCCAAACTCCTGCTGGAACTGCTGTGCACCGGCCGTGAGGCAGCACAGCGTGCAGAGGGTGATGATGAACTGTTTCATGGGCATAGTAGTGTTTAGTTGCAGGTTGCGCTATTTCAGCATCCAGGAGTCTCCCTGCTTCACCATCGGGACAACGATTTCCTCGGTGGTGCCGTCGGCGAAATAGAGCGTGAGGAATGTCTGCATAAGGTTCAGCGTGGAGTCCATCACGGCCCGTGTGCCCCGAATGGAGTCCATGCCGTGGTGTACGGTGTTCACCTGCAAGGCGTGGCTGGTGTATGCCGCAAGCAGCATCTGGCGGTAGTCGGCATCAAACGAGTCGGCTCCGGCACGGGTGTTGAGGAATGTCTCCACGTGGCCGGAATACAAAGCTTCGTAGCTCTCCTCTGCCGCCTTTAGTGCCAGCTCCTGGGCAGTTGGCTCCCTTTCAGCCTCGCCGCAGGCCGCAAACAGCACCAGCACAAGCACGATGGCAATGACTATCGTCTTAATCTCTATTAACTCCTTTAACCCCACTTTATTCAAGTTTCTCAAGTCTCTTTTTTGAACCACGGATTAAGGGATTTTTGGGATATGGCTCTTCCACTACTATTCCGATGATTGATTGTTTTGGATTACAGCGGCTTAGCCACGATTCCCCGAGGTGTAATAATCCGTGTAATCTGCCAATTACGGCTTAGCCACCAAGGTGGGGAATCCCATAAATCCTTAAATCCGTGGTTGTTTTATTATATTCGAAAGTTGTATACTTTACTTCTGGCGGATAAAGATGTTGATGGGACAGCCCGTGAGCTGCCAGTTCTCGCGAATCTTGTTCTCAAGGAAGCGCTTGTAGGGTTCCTTCACGTACTGCGGCAGGTTGGCATAGAAGATAAAGGTGGGAATCTGGGTGTCGGGCACCTGGCTCACGTACTTTATCTTTATGTACTTTCCCTTTATTGATGGCGGCGGAGTGGCCTCTATGATGGGCAGCATCACCTCGTTGAGCTTCGTGGTGCCTATGCGGGCCTTACGGTTCAGGTAGACCTGCTTGGCCGTCTCAAGCACCTTGAAGATGCGCTGCTTGGTGAGTGCCGAGGCAAAGATGATGGGGAAGTCGCGGAAGGGTGCCATGCGGTTGCGGATGGCATCCTGGAAGGTGTCGATAGCTATCTGCGACTTGTCCTCCACCAGGTCCCACTTGTTCACCACAACCACCAGGCTCTTGTTGTTCTTCTGGATGATCTGGAAGATGTTCAGGTCCTGGGCCTCTATGCCGCGGGTGGCATCGAGCATAAGAACGCAGACGTCGCTGTTCTCTATGGCGCGTATGGAGCGCATCACGCTGTAGAACTCCAGGTCCTCGGTCACCTTGTTCTTGCGGCGTATGCCGGCAGTGTCAACAAGGTAGAAGTCGAAGCCGAACTTGTCGTAGCGGGTATAGATGCTGTCACGCGTGGTGCCGGCAATGTCGGTAACGATGTGGCGGTCTTCGCCTATGAAGGCGTTGATGATGCTCGACTTGCCCACGTTGGGCCTGCCCACCACGGCGAAGCGGGGTATGCCCTCCTCCAGCTCGTCGGCACTCTTCTCGGGCAGCATCTCAACTACTTTGTCAAGCAGGTCGCCGGTGCCGCTGCCCGTGGCGGCGCTTATGCAGTAGGGGTCGCCAAGGCCAAGCTTGTAGAAGTCGTACTGGCCGTAGAGGTCCTTGCCGTCGTCGGCCTTGTTGGCAACAAGGATAATGGGCAGCTTTGAGCGCCGCAGAATATTGGCCACGTCAGCGTCAAGGTCGGTCACTCCGTTCTTTATGTCGCATAGGAACAGCACGAGGTCGGCCTCCTCAGTGGCTATGACTACCTGCTTGCGAATCTCCTCCTCGAAGACATCGTCGCTGTTTACCACCCATCCTCCCGTGTCAACGACCGAGAACTCCCTGCCGCACCAGTCGCACTTGCCGTACTGGCGGTCGCGGGTGGTGCCGGCCTCGTCGCTGACTATGGCCTGGCGGCTCTGCGTCAGGCGGTTGAACAGTGTTGACTTGCCCACGTTGGGCCTTCCTACTATGGCTACTAAATTTCCCATTCGTTTATTCCTTTTTTACAACTCGGCTGCAAAGTTACTAAAATTCGCGCGAAAAGCAAAAGGAAAAGACGTTTTTCTTTTATGTCATTCAAGCCGTGGCGTAGTAGCGGCGGGCAGCCTCCTCCTGGCGGGCCTGCGAGAAGTTGCTGACGCGCTTCAGGTAGCCGATGGTGCGGGTCATATAGTCCACGTTCTTCGAGTGGCAGTGCGGGCACTCCTTCAGGTAGCGCTTGTCAATGTGGCCGCAGTCGTTGCACACGGTGTTGGGAATGTTGAAGGTGAAGTAGTTGCAGCCCTCCTTGGCGGCCACCTTCAGCAGCTGCAGGTACTGCTCCTTCGACAGGTGCTCCTCCAGGTTCATGTGGAGGGCGGAGCCGCCGGTGAGGTGCTCTATGTAAGGCGCGCCGTGCAGCTTGAACTTGTCAATGACAGAGAGCGAGTCATCCTCCACCACATAGAAG
>JAFTAR010000211.1 GCA_017455495.1 Prevotella sp. | reverse complement strand
GGTGATGATGGCTTTGTTTGTGTTCATCGTCCGTGGCTGGTGGAAGGATGCCATCTTTACCCCCTCTACTTATATCCTCGGTGCCGTATTGGCCGTATTGCTGATGGTGCAGTGTACGCTGATAGTCGGTGCTCTGAAGATTATCAATATGACTGACGAGTATCAGCCCGTGGTCGAGGGCTTTGTTGACCGCTATTTCACGCCCGCCGAAATCGTTACCAAGGAGAAAGCCGACGAGGTGCTGGGTGACTTTATCAATGAGTTCCCCCTGGTGCAGCATTATGTAGAGAGTGGCGAGTTCTATGGCATGCAGGCTGCCGAGCTGGCCACAAGCATCATGGAGGAGCTTCGCAGCTATATGCGCAGCTACATCCTGCGTCGCGTGCTGTGGTGCCTGGGCTTTGTCGTCGTGTTGGGCGGCATAGCCATCAAGACCCTGGAGAACCCTGTCCGTGGCAGCCGCCGTCGCAGTGTGTCACCGGTGCCGGGCCGTGACCGGCTGACGGTTGGCAACCGTGCCACGACCCGTGTGTCGACCCGTCACGGACGAAGAAGATAATGAGAGGAAGCAAGATTTACTTAAAACTATAGAATTATGGCAACAAAGAGTTTTTGTTCTGCTAACCACATCCTGATAGGATTGGGAGGCACGGGAGGTAAAATCCTCCGTGCGTTCAAGATGCGTATGTTCGAGGAGTTCCCCACGGCTGAGGAGCGCAATCTGCCAGTAGCCCTGCTGTATGTTGACTCGACCGACGAGATGATGCCCAAGGACGGACGGGCGCGTGCGGACTTCCGCGTGATGGGTCAAGACGCCTCGTTCACGCCGAAGGAGTTTCTTAACATCAAGGCCGTTGACGTGGAGCACATCCTGGACCACATTGGTAACTACCCCTCTGTGAAGGGCATTGTGGAGAATGCAGAGGCCGTGCGCTCAGCCATCGGCTCGTTAGGCCAGGCCGCCGGCCAGAAGCGCCGCGCCGGCCGGCTGCTGTTTGCCGCCAATGCCGTCAGCTACGTCAATGCGCTGAAAGATGCCTACGCCCGCTGTGAGGCTGTTTCCGGCGATGCCAACAAGAAGTACATCTACATCTTTGCCGGTCTGGCCGGCGGTACGGGTTCCGGGTCGGTGGTCGATGCGCTGATGCAGGCCCGCAAGACCTTCCCCGATGCCATTATCTCGCTCTATGTCATGATACCCGAGCAGCACCTGCCCAAGAGTAATATGGACCAGGGCCGCTACTACCAGAACGGCTATGCCGCCATGAACGAGCTGAACGCCATCCAGGCGGGACGTTTCTTCCCGCAGGACGTGACGGGCAACGGCCCGCTGAAGCTTTACAACGACCGTGTGAAGGGCGTGGCCGACGGACTGACCGTTTACAGCAACGTCAACGAGAACGGCATGACCGTCAACTCGCTGGAGGAGCTGCCCAAGATTATCAGTGACTATATTTTCGCGCGCATCTTCTTTATCAATGAGGAGGACAGCAAGAACTTCGGCGACATCCTGCGCGCCTATAACTACGAGAACATGGACGACTTCGCGCTGGAGTACGACGAGTCAGCCGACCGCGTGAACGGCAAGCTGCCCGTGGCCCGCACCAAGAAGGTCAACTCCATCGGCATCAAGCGCGTCATGTACCCCGAGCTGCGCGTGCTGAAGCACATCACCTATACCGTCGGCGAGAGCGTGCTCTACCAGTTCAAGTACAACAACTGGCGCGAGAACCAGGGCTTCGTCGACGAGGAGCGCAACCGCGACTACCGCAAGGACTATTTCAACAAAGAGAACCTGCAGAAGTGGATGCTGGACGAGCAGCACCTGACGTATGAGCTGAAGGTGCTGGAGAGCGATGCGGACTATCCCACGTTCAACGACTACTGGCACGACAAGGCCATGGCATATGCCGACCAGGCCGTGCGCGACTCCAAGGCCAACAAGCTGTGCCCGCTGAACGAGCTGGACAACATCATGGCGGAGTTCTTCGAGAAGCACTTCCGCGAGGAGGGCGTGCAGGCGTTCTACTCAGGCAAGGAGCGCGCCATTCCCGAAGTGGCCAAGGAGATACGCCACCATATAGAGAGCGAGTTGTTTGATAAGTGGAAGGTGGGCGATGTGTCCATCGTCGAGCTGCAGAAGGTGTCGAAGCTGCTCCTGGAGCGCATGGGAGAGATCAGGCAGGAGCTGGAGACGCGGACCAAGGAGCTGAAGAACAACTATGACGGCTGCGACAATGAGCGTGCCGACAACGTGGAGGAATGGAGCCGCCTGGGCATCCTGCAGAGGTGGGTCGGCAAGGGTGAGCTGCGCTATGCCGATCATCAGAACATCCTGACCGAGTACTATGAGCTGAAGACGCAGCTCGTGGCCATCGAGTTCGCCAAAAAGCTGGCCGCCAAAGTGTTCACGGAGCTGGGAAAGATGGATGCCGACATCCTGGCCTTCTCGCAGAAAGTCAACGAGGCTATCGAGGAGACTGAGCGCTTGGTGGCCGCCCAGCAAAAGGTGAACAAGGGCCTGGAGGACATGCGCGGAGCCATCGTGGAGGTCAGCGAGGAAGAGGCCATGGACGAGTTTGAGGTGGACCTGAAGGTGGACAAGATAGACATGCCCAACATTGCCAGGCAGCTGCGCGAGAGCATACTGCCGCAGGGCGACTTCACCAACTTCGGACGGCTGGCCAATGACATCAGCATAGACGACGTGACCGATGCCTTCGACATACAGCTGTCAAAGATAGTCAAGGCCAAGCATGACGAGAAAGCCGACAGCGACGAGAAAGTGCTGGGACTGAACATCCTGACCCAGCTGCAGCAGAAGCTGAAGACCGACGACGACATCAGGGAGTTCGCGTCGAAGATAGTGCGGCAGAGCGGTGTTTACCTGCGGCTGAACAACGACCAGATGCAGCTGCACCTGCGCAACAATGAGGGGAACCTCAGCCCGACGAATCCGGCCAGTGTGAATAAGAAAACTATCCTCGTCTCGTTTCCATCGCCCGACGACAACGTCAACCTGAGCAAGTTCGCCCAGAAGTTAGAGGATGCCTTCAAGAGCCAGTTCGGCAATGGAGCGGCGCAGAACAGCATCATCATCAACAACAAGAGTCCGCGAAAGGACGAGTTGAGCGTCATCACCATCCAGTACTGCTTCCCCATCAGGGCCATAGAGTGGATGGCACCCTACAAGGAGCGCTATGAGCAGTTCCTGAACACCGGCAATGAGTCGACCGACATGGTGAACAGCATCCTGCTGCATAGCGAGGGCGACGGCAAGTCGCTGCCCTCACTCTTCGCCCTCAGCGAGGACGAGATAGAGCGCATCCGCGCAGAGCGTCAGGCCCAGCAGCAGGCCGCACAGCCACAACCGGCACCGCAGCCGGCCTCTGGGCCAGCTGTCCCGCCACCCGCACCGGGCGCCGTGCCGCCTCCGCCTCCCGGTCCCGGCATGCCGCCTCCACCCCCTCAGCCCGTCAAGCCGCAGATACAGCTGCATCTCAGCGTGGGTGGCCAGCAGTACGGCCCGTACAACTACGATCAGGTGGAGCAGTATGTCAAGGCCGGCAGCATCACGGCGCAGAGTCTGGTGTGGATGGCCTCGCTGCCAGCATGGACACCAGCAGGACAGGTAGCTGAGCTACAGCCGCTGTTCGCGCCCGCGCCACCGGCACCAGGAGCCGTTCCGCCACCGCCGGGATCCGTTCCGCCACCGCCGCCCCCAGGCTTCTGATATAAGAATATGGAGTAACCATCAAGAACAAGAATCATCAAAAAACATAAACAATGGCAAATAGTAACAATGAACGTGTCCGCTACAGATACGGTATCTGTCTGAACGACATCTGTCCCAAGTGTAAGTCCAAGGAAGTGCAGCAGTTGGCAGCCCGCAAGGAGCTGGTCTGCGCAGAGTGTGGCAAACCCCTCCGTGAGTGTCCGCCGCCTCCCCCACCCACAAACTGGAAGCTCTACGCAGGCATCGCCGCCGCCGTGGTGGTGCTGGGCGGTGGTGCCGTGGCCCTGTTTTCGGGTGGTGGTGATGAGCAGGTAGCAGAGCCGGCACCTGTCGTTGATACCGTTAAGGTGGACTCCGTTCAGGTAGCCGCACCTCAGCCAGTTGCTGAACCTGCCGCAGAGGTCGCCAAGCCAGAGTCGGCTCCTGAGAAAAAGGCAGAGCCCAAGGCCCCCGCCGGCAAGAATCCCAGCTGGGGCCGCTATGAGGGCAAGCGCAATGCCAGTGGACTGGCCGATGGCTCTGGTGTGCTCTACATCACCAAGTCGACCACCATCAATGGCGAACAGGCACAGGCCGGT
>JAFTAR010000210.1 GCA_017455495.1 Prevotella sp. | reverse complement strand
CCACTCTAATTTCAGAATCTGGTCAATGCGCAGGCGGGGGAAGGTCCACTTCACCCACATGAGCAGCCACACCACGACGAGTGTCTTGCCAAAGAACCAGACGATGCCGGGGATGAAGTTCATCACGTTGTCGAAGCCCTCAATACCTATATTAATAGGAGCCCATCCGCCGAGGAACACCAACGTTGCGATGCCGGCAATGATGAAGAGGTTGAGGAACTCGGCTAAGTAGAAGAATCCGAAGCCCATGCCGCTGTACTCCGTGTGGTGTCCGGCGGTGAGCTCGCTCTCAGCCTCTGCCATATCGAACGGGCCGCGGTTGGCCTCGGCATTGCCTGCGATGAGGAAGGTGATGAAGGCTATGATGGCCGGCACGTGGCCACGAATGATGAGCCAGTTCCAGGGGCCGGTCTGCTGGTCTACAATCTCGCTGACCTGCATGGTGCCCATGAGCACCACGGCGGTGATGAGGCAGAGGCAGAGCGACATCTCGTAGCTTATCATCTGAACGGCGGCACGCATGGCCGACACCACAGAGTACTTGTTGTTTGAACCCCAGCCGGCCAGGAAGATGCCCACCACGCCGATGCTTGAGATGGCTGTGATGAGGAACAGGCCCACGTTGAAGTCAAGTATGGTCATGCCGTTGTTCCAAGGCAGGAAGCTGAAGGTGCCCACCGAGGCCACAATCACTAAGATGGGCGCAATGGCGTAGAGCAGCTTGTCGGCCTTGTCAACGAAGAATATCTCCTTGATGAGCATCTTCAGCACGTCGGCGAAAATCTGGAGCGACCCCCAGTAGCCCACGCGCATGGGGCCTAAGCGGCACTGGAAATAGGCACACACCTTGCGCTCCATCATAATCATCAGCATGGCTATCAGTGCGTAGGCCGTAAGCACAAGGGCACCCACGAGCACGCACTCAATCAATATCGACAGGAAGTCTCCCAGGCCAAGGGTCTGGCGCAGGAGGTTGTCGAACCAGGTTGTAATTATACTAAAATCGAACATGTCGTCTAATTGTCTAAATGTCTAATTGTCTGATAGTCTAACGGTCAATATCAGGTATCACCACGTCTATAGCGGCGCAAGTGGCAATGAGGTCGGCTATCTTCTGTCCGCGCAGCATGGGGTCGAAGGCACCCACGAGCGAGAGGCCCATTGGGCGCATCTTCATGCGGTAGGGACTCTTGTCGCCGCGGCTGTCAAGATAGACTCCGAACTCTCCGGCCACGCCCTCAACAGAGTAGTACCACTGTCCCTCGGGCACCTTTATGATGGGCTTCTGCTTCACGTAGAAGTCGCCTTCGGGAATGTTGTCTATGAGCTGCTCTATGATGTTCAGGCTCTGGTACATCTCCTGTATGTGCACCAGGTAGCGGCCCATAGAGTCGCAGGTGTCTGTGGTGCACTGTTCCCACTCCACTTTGTCGTAGAGGTCGTAGGGGTGGTTCTTGCGAACATCGTTCTTCCAGCCCGAGGCACGTCCGGCAGGGCCTGTCACGGCGTAGCTGATGCAGTCGTCGAGGCTCATGGGGCCGCAGTTCTCCAAGCGGTTGTGGGTTATGACGTTGTCGCCAAAGACATCCATATACTCCTGTATTGTTGGGCGCAGGTATTCCACCAGCTTCTTGCAGTTGCTTACGAAGTTGGGGTCAATGTCGGCCTGCAAGCCGCCAATGCGGTAGTAGTTCTGGATAAGGCGTCCGCCGGTGGTCTCCTCCATTATGTTCAGCACGTGCTCGCGGTCGCGCATGCCGTAGAGGAATGCGGTGAGGGCGCCAAGGTCCTGAGCCACGCACGAGGTGAACAGCAGGTGGGAGTCCAGACGCTGCAGCTCGTCCATAATGGTGCGGATGTACTTGATGCGGTCGGTGAGCTCAATGCCCATTCCTTCCTCAATGACACCCACCAGAGCGTGGCGGTGCTGCATGGCTCCCAGATAGTTAAGGCGGTCGGTTAAAGCAAGTGTTTGGGGATATG
>JAFTAR010000209.1 GCA_017455495.1 Prevotella sp. | reverse complement strand
CCGCTATACTTGGTCCATACATACAGGTTGTTAAGCGATGCGTAAGCCTGCAACTTGTTCAAGCCCCATGCACGTATCATGTTGCGTGGGAAGTTATAGGCAATCTGCAGGTTCTGGAATCTCACGAATCCGCCGTCCTCCACAAAGCGGTCGGAAGGCTGATAGTTGAAATAGCGGTTAGAGCCCTGCTCATAGAGAGCACGGGGAATAGGAGTGAGGTCTCCGTCCTTGCGCCAGCGGTAGTTCACCGATGCGCACTGGTTGTAAGAGCCGCTCATCTTCTCCAGGTTCTGGCGGGCCAGGTTCACAACCTTATTGCCGAAGCGGTACATGAAGCGCGTCTTTATGCTCCAGTTGCCATACCTGAAGGTGAAGTTGAAGCCACCGTTCACCTTAGGAAGCGAGTTGCCGAGATACACCACGTCAAGCTCGTTAATCTGTCCGTCGTGGTTCACGTCCTCATAGATGGCATCACCACCCTGGAAGGTGTAGGTCTGAGTTCCAGAGCCGTTAGAGTTGCTGGTATAGTTGTAGACAAACGGGGTAGGATGTCCCTGTGCATCCATAAGCACAGTTCCGTCTGCATTGCGCACGATGGGGAAAGTCTCTCCCTGTGCGAGGCGCCTGTTTATCTCAGCCTCGTATGTGGCGGCATCCCAGTTGTTCTCCTTCTGCAGGTTCTCTAAATAGTCGTATGAATACTGGTACACGCCCTTGTTGCGGAATCCGTAGATAGAGCCGAGCGAGTTGTTCAACTGTACTCTCAGCGGCCAGTTGCCGCTGTCAGTAATGCTCCAAGTGCTAACGGTCTTTCCGTTGGCATAGTTGGCTGCACTGGTGTTCAGGGCGTCAAGCACGCTCTGGTCCATTTCCTTCAGCAGGTTGGAGTTCTGTGCCACGTTGAACCCGAAGTCCATGGAGAAGTCGCCCACCTTTATAATCTTCTTTGCCGTGAAGTTCAACTCCCATCCGTCGTTGTCCATTCGGCCGCCGTTGATATAGCTTAGCGAGCTGTAGCCCACCATAGAAGGAATGGCCACGCCCGACATCAGCAGGTCGCGTGTCTCCTTGTGGTAATAGTCGAAGTCAACTTCTATACGGTCGTTGAAGAGCCCGAGGTTGAAGCCCAGGTTGTAGCTCGTGGTCTTCTCCCACTTCAAGTCGTCAAGTTTCAGGCCGTCAAGAGATGCCGTGGGCCTCAGCAGGGAAGAGTTCAGGTAGAAGCCGTACATTCCCGCATTAGTATTATATGTATTGTAGAACGACTGCAGCGAGCTTGGAGCGCGGCCCACGATACCCCATGAAGCACGGAATCCGAGCATGGAGAGCCAGTTGCCCTTGATGGCAGTGAAGAAAGGCTCGTCACTTATGTTATATCTTAGGGATACGCCGGGGAAGAGTGCCCACTTGTGCTTTGGCCCGAACTTTGAGTCGCCGTCGGCACGCAAAGAGAAACCTAAGCTGTAGCGTCCGTCCTTATAGCTGACGTGTCCGTTGTACAGCAGGTTCTGCGAGGCTGAGCGGGAGTTTCCGCTGCCCATGCTTCCGCCAGAGCTGAGGCCTGCAGCCACTGTGGGCGATGTGATGCCGGTAGGCATGTCGTTCTCCACAATGCTCTGCGAGTTGTATTTCTGTGTGCTCATCTCGTAGCGTGCCAACATGGTGGCGCTCCAGTCCTGGTTCTTGAAGTAAAGTGTGAACACCAGCTCCACCCTGCCGCCAATCTTGATGCGGTTTGTCTCCGTTCCGCTCACCTTGTTGTAGTCGTTTGTGCCGCTCCAAGCCAGTGTAGAGAGTGAGGCGGGATAGTATGACGGGCTGCTGTTGGCATAAATATCGAAGTCCACACGGCCGTTCAGCGTCAGGCGGTGCTGCTCCGACCCTGTGCCGAGGAGTTCGTACTTTATGCTGAAGTCAGGCGTGAGGCGGTAGGTGTTTTCCCTTGCCCAGGCCATGTTGGCTCTTGCCACGGGGTTGCCCAGGTTGTATATGTCGCGAAGCTCATAGCTGGAGTATTTTCCATCGTAGGGAGTCCTGCCACTCACATAGGGGTTCATTACATAGTAGTCATTGGTGTCGTTGCCTTCGTCATCCTGGCGGTAGACGCTCATGTTAGGAGTCATCTTCTGTGCACGGGAGAGAATGTCGTTGCCATAGTTCTTGTCGTTGCCTGTGTAGGTAAGTGCAAAGTTTGTAGAGAAGCGTATGCGGTCACTGACGTTGTAGTCAAGCACCATACGTGTAGTGAACTGCTGGAACTTCTGCTTTATGATGGTACCCGTCTGGTGCTTGTAGCCGGCCGAGATGCGGAAAGTAGCTTTCTGTCCGCCACCCTGCAGGTTTATGTTCCAGTCGTGCATGGCACCGAACTGTGTCACTGCATCCACCCAGTCGGTATTGTTGTTCCAGTTCTGGAACTCGGCCCATGAGCGGTCGTAGTTAAGCTCGGCAATGTTTGTAGTGGCTGTTGAGAGCTGCGAGGGGTTGTAGAATTCCTCCTTCATCAGCATGGTATAGTCATCACCGCTAAGCAGGTTGTATCCGCTTGGCTGCCAAGTGCCGGTGAACTTATATGAGAAGTTCACTCTTGGTTTGCCTCTTGAGCCGTGCTTGGTGGTAATCTGCAGCACACCGTTGGAGCCGCGTGAACCCCATATAGCCGTAGCAGCGGCATCCTTGAGCACAGTAATGCTTGCAATATCCTCCACGTTCACAGAGAGCAGCGAAGCGTATGCCTCCTCGTCGGCGTTCTGGAAGTCGAAGTTCTCATCGGGGTTGTCGAAAATCTTGTCGTCAACCACAATCAGCGGGTTTGCATCGCCTGTGATGGTTGTGACACCGCGCAGGCGCATCGTGGTGCCTGCACCGAGGTTACCAGAGTTCGACACGATGTCCAGACCGGCGATCTCACCCTGCAGGGCCTCGTCGGCCGAGGTGAATGCAAGTCCTTCCACACTCTCCATGCTGAAAGTCTGCTGCGAAGTGGAAATCTCCTTCTTGGAAATCATAAGTCCGCCGTTGTTCGTACGCCTTGAGCTTACCACGACTTCGCGCAGCTGAGTGTTCTCCGGCTCCAGTCTGATATTGAAAACGGTCTGGTTGCCAATGTTGACAACTTTCGTTCTGTCGCCCACGTATGAGAACACCAGCTTGTTGCGTGTGCTCTTCACCTGCAGGGAGAAGTTTCCGTTGAAGTCGGTCTGTGTGGCCGACACGATACGGTTGTTGGCGTCGCGCTCCACCACGTTACCCATCATTACCGGGCCTTCGTTGTCGGTCAGCGTACCTGATACGCGCACGCCTTGGCCCATTGCGCTTACGCTAAAGAACAAAGAACAAATAATAAACAGTAATCCTAACAAGGGCGTCCTTCGTGACAACTGGCCCGTGGCCTTGAACTTGTCTTTTATCTTTATAGCCATATTCCTTATTTTTTATTTTTTATTTATCGTTTAGGCTGCAGGCCGCTACCAGTTCAGTCCCGTGAGGCCCGAGTTGAGCGGTGTGTCAATCTCGTGTATCACGCAGAACGACGATGTGTAGATGGCATTCTTTGCTGCCGTCCTTGACTCTTCAAACCAGTAGTCGCGCGCCATGAGGTTGTTGTGCTTAGTGGCATCGTTGGCATCAATGACAATGGTCTTGCCTGTAGCGTCTGTCACCTCAAGCCGGCCGTTGCCACCGCTCACGTTCAGCTCAATGGCCAGACCTAAGCGGTCGGAGCTAAGACTGTTGTAGTGGTTTGTAGCAACTACGTTGTCGGCATATATCGACGTGCTCTGGAAGTGATAGCGCACAAAGTCGCGCATCATGTCTATCATGGCCTTTGCCTTCTCTTTCTGAGGAGCCTGAGTCAGGCTGTCGGCATCAGCATACTGCTGGTGCAGCTCCTCAACATCACTCCAGCGCGGCAGTCCGGCGGCGTAGGCCTTATCCATGGCATCGTTGTTGGGAGCATAGAGGGTGTAGTTGAAGGTATTGAACATCTTCACATTCTCGTCAAGACAGCTGTTGGCCTTGCCGCCACGAGTACTGGTGAAAATGATGTAGGCATCCTGCTCGGTGATGCCGAAATCATTCTTCTCATCTCCTATGTTTGCCCACTGCAGCAGGTCGCTGAGCGAGAAGCCGGCACAGAGTTCATAGAACTCAGAGAACTGGCTGTAGTTGCGCAGTGTGCGGCTGACGCTGTTTCGTGGAGCCTGGATGACATGGTCTATACGGAAGGCAGTACCGTTCTTCTCGTTGTACACGTTCTCTATGACAGCCGGCTCCACACCGTTGTCAATCTGCTGTCCGCTCACCACTCTGCCGCCTACTCCTGTGCCGTCAACGCGGATTTCGCCGCCGTGCTTGGTCTTATAGAAGCTGTTTGCGCCTAATTGCTCACCATCGGAGAGCACTATGGTGTGGTAGTTAAGAATATCCACGAACTGAGTCTTATACTCGCTTAGGTCAAGCAGTGCACCGTTGTTTTGAACAGCGCCGATGGTATTCGTTGCGGGATTGTAGTCGTATGCCACGCACTGCATAGCCCTCTGACCAGCCTGTGGTGTGGGGTTGTAACTGAACTTCAGCGCACGTGGCTGTGTGCGTCCCAGTGATACAGGATCAATATAATATTGTTCGAAGGCCTCGTCATCGGGAATGAAGAAGGCAAAGTTAGCCTTCATGGCCATGAGGTAGTAGTGGTGCGAGATTTGCAGGTCGGCATCATCGTTGACGGCCCAGTTCATCACCTTCATGTCGGGATATACCGATGCCGGTGCCAGCACGCTCTGGAAACGGTCGGGAGCTATAAGCTCCGACATCTTGTATATAACGCCGTTGTTGGCAATAGTGATGTTATAGCTGCCGTCGGCACGACGGTCGATGAGGTCGGTGGTGATGCCCATATATTCGTTGGCATCATTCTGCACTGTCTCAAACTTGCTGGGCACGGATGCTGCAAAGGAACCCTTCATAAGATTGTTTACGAAGGCAGTAAGGATTTCCGGACGCTTGGAGAACAGGGAGTCAAGGTTCTCTGTAAGGTTAGCCACGTTGTTGGGCTTGCCCGGTACGCCGTACAGGTCTATCAGGTAGGCTCCGTCGCCACCCTCTGTAAAAAAGTTTATGACAGCCTGGTCTGTGGGCACAAACATGGCAGCGAGGTCGGAAATGGTATAGTCAACACCGCCCGAAGACTGCAGCGGGCTGTACTGGTTCCAACCCGGATCGTAGTTCAGCAGCAGCGACGAGGTGATGCCGTTGCCGTCAGGGTCTGTACGCTGCGGATGAGCCGTCTGGTTGTTCTGGTACCTGCGCTCGTAAATCATATCAACAGTTGGCAGGCCCCTCTCCAACTGCGTTGCGTTGTAGGAGTTGGTAAGGGTAGTGTTCTCGTAGGGAGCGCAGAAATAGTCCAGGATGCGGCTGAAGTAGGTGGTATTCACGTCGTCTCTCAGTGCCTGGGCCATGTTGCCCGGTGGCACTATGACATCCTGCATCTGGTGCACATATCCGTTGAGGCAGATAATGTCGCTCTTTATAATGCGGTCGTTGAAAATGTAGGCCATGCCGTCCTCGTAGGGTGTTCCGGTAAGGATGGCAAAGTCGCTCTGGTCGCCGGCGGTGGTAATGCCGTTGTTAAGCATGTGCTCACGGGTGAAATGGACCATCATGGGCCTTGTGGCATCGCTCACCAGGTACATGCCGCCCTCGCGATAATCGTCCCAGTAGCGGTTGTTCTGGGGCAGCTGGGCATCAGAGGTTACGTGCTGGATGGAGTCTGTTGCGCTGAGCTGCGTGGTGTGCTTCACGGCCATGCCCTTGATAACACTGTTGGCGCCGGCATTGGTGAAGCTCACGTTTGAGAGCATGTCAATAAGCAGCGCATTGTCAAGCATTGAGGAATAGAGCAGCATACGCTTCTGGGCTTCGCTCAGGTCGTCATAGCTGCGCACACCCCAGTCATTGTTCCGGAAGAACCGTTCGAACGCCTCGTCATTGGCGGGGAACACCGTCTTCGAACCTGTGCGGTCAAGCACCTCGGCATAGCCAAGGTCGTCTACCAGCCGCAGGTAGTTTGTGAAGGTGCCCGTCAAATACGTGGGAGTCTTCAGTTCCTGATAGATGCTTCCTCCAAGCCATGAAGGCTTTTTGTCTGCATCCACTGCCTCATTCTTTTCAACGCAGGCAGTCATCAATCCCGTCAAGGCGAGAGAGATACAGAAAATGATTTTCTTCATAAAGGTTGTTTTATTAGCTAATATTTGTTGTTGTTTGTCTCGAAAAATACGGCAGACTTTATTTCAAGGTGCAAAAATAGGCAAAAAAAAGCAAACGGCCAAGAAAACCATCTGCTATTTTTGACATACTCCCACAATTTTTGAGAAGAGCATTTTCGGGCACATAAAGTATTCTTTCTTTTTCAACACGAATTCCCACGAATTGCCCATTAATGCTACCGCACAGAATAATTACATGAACAATTACATGGAAATTATATGTTAAAAGAAAAGGACTTAAACACGAATTTCCACGAATTGACCACAAATTTCCTCACTAATACTAATTAATGGATAGTACGTGCTACTCGTGCTACTCATGCTACCGCTACTTGCATCAGCCTCATGGGGGGCCGGGTTATTTCCATGGGGGGCTGGGTTATGGTAATGCGGGGCTGGGTTATTTCCGTGCGGGGCTGGGTTATCAGCATGGGTGGTAGTGCCGGTAGCACCAGTAGCACCATGCTGTGCTTATATTAGTGTGTGAATTTGTTCCACCTCTCTATACTGCAATCGTGTTGTTTCGTCTTCTGGTCGTAGCTGATGCCAACAAGCAGAATGTTGTCTGCAAAGGGTTCAAGAACGGCGGGATAATCATTATTCTTTATTTGGTCAATGGCAGCATGGACTGGTTGGTTCCATTTCAGTTCCACTACAACGGCAGACTTACCGCTACCCCTTCGGGGAATGAAAGCCAGGTCGGCGTAGCCCTTACCTGCAGGCAGTTCCTGAATGGACACATAGTCATCAATGGCACTGACAAAACCAATCTTCAGCACTGAGCGCAGGGCCTGCTCGTTGTTGTAGAACTCTGGACCAGCTGTGCTTGAGTGAAGTTTCTCAATGATTTCGGCAACCTGACGCTCGTCGCCGCTAACCATAGCATCCATCAGCCGGTCTGATGTCCTGACGAGGTCAGAGAGTTGCCTATGGGTCTTGCTGCCACGGAGAGCTTCAACAAACTCCATCCGAATCTCCTTGTTGGGAATGCTAACGGTTGACTCGGCCACATTGTAGACGAGGTAGCCAAGATGTACGAACAGGGTCAAAAGCTCATCGTCAGAGCCGATGGAATCTACATCGAATCCAAAACGGAGGACAGAGACTTTAGTAGCCTCGCCACGGACGAGTCTCTCAAGAGATTCCTGGACACCAGTCATGTTCAGGTCAATATACTGCTGAAGTGTCTCAAAAGCCGATGTCCTGCCCCAGTAGTTGTCGTAAAAGCGGCTTCTGCAGGCCTGCATCACTGAGTTGGGATTGAACACGGAGGGATAGTCGGGGCCAAAGCTATAGCCATCGTACCAGCCTTTCATTTCTGCATAGTCCATTCCGTATTTGTCACATAGCGTGTGGACTTCGTCTTCAGTGAAACCGCTATAACCCGCCAACTGTCGTGGGCTTGCCATTGAGAACTCACGGAAGTCGTTCAGTGCCGACTGCGTGCCATAGCGCTTGATGGGCAATATGCCGGTCATGTAGACGCAGGCAAAGACAGTGGCTGTGTTACCCCTGAACAGGCGGCGCAACAAATTAACATAGTCATCCATCAGCTTCGGCTTATTGACAGCCTCGCGGCACAAAGCATCCCATTCGTCGATAACCATAACAAACTTCTCGCCCGTCGCAATATTCACATTCAGCAGCACATCCATCAAGTCGTCGTCTTCGTCTGCCTCCACATTAGGATATGCTTTCAAGATGTCCTTTATGACGGCAGCTTGCATGAGGCCTACGATGTTGTCTTTCCCTGCATACCGCGTAGTAAAATCGGTTATGTCTATATATATGGCGGGATACTTGTTCAGGTGCTTTTCAAAGCTCTCGTCCCGGCTAATTTTGAACCTGCTGAATAGGTCGTGGGAGTCGCATGACTTGTCGTAGTAAGCATAAATCATCTGTGCCGCCATTGACTTGCCGAAACGTCGGGGACGGCTAACACATGTTAACTTGTCGGCTGTGTCTACGGTAGTATTTACGTAGGCTATCAGGTCTGTCTTGTCAACGTACTCACCGTTGGTATACTGACGGAAAGCCGCGTTTCCTCTGTTGATGAATATACCCATTTAACTGTTGATTAGTCAGGTTAATCATTCAGTTCTATTTTGTAACCGGGAGCACGCTTTTCATTTTTCCACATCTCAGAGCCACGCACGAACCCCGGAGTCATATCAATATAAGTTACAGGATAACGATAGCGTCCATTGGGCATAAGTATCTTCTCCACACGGCGTATTAGCCTACGGCCACTTACTGTTTTTACTGGTGTGTCTGTGACATCAACAACCTTTCTTACTGTCTTTGTTTCCATAATGTCCTTCCTTTGGGGTGCAAAGGTAAGAATAATAATCTGAAACGCCAAGGATTTCCAGTGAAAAAAGTCAGAACTTTACCTGATACTACTTAGGCATATTAACTATTAAAACCGATGAAGCGTGCCACTTCTTCTCGAAAGTTTTTGCGTTCATCTTCTGTTGGCATAGCTAAAAGATTTACCAGTAACGACATTGAATGACTGATAAAATCGGCAGGCTCAAACAAGTCGTGAACATCAAATTCCGTCATATACATCTGATAAACCCTATACCTGCGAGTCGGTCTTCCTTCAGCATCCTTCTCATCAGCAGCACCGATATACATGAAAGAAGCCTTGGGATTTTTACGAAGAACATCTAAAGCTATATCGACAATCGTTCGGAAAATGCTTCGCGGCTCATAGGTAGCAGAAAGATGACTGAAACTACCTTTACTGGCATCTGTAGTCTCGTCAAAAAATTTTATGCAATGTAAACCTTTGACATATCGTTCTATCCGAACCAAATAGTGATGATGAGATTTTTCGGACTCAAACCGATATAGCAATGCGTCTTTCTGATAATCGTCAGTAATACTGGTGTCTATGCCGACGAATACAAATGGATAGCCTTTCTCTGTCATAGAGCAAGTTTAATAGCTGGCCGGGCTGGGTTACGCCTTGCATTCCACTCATCGCGAGTGACAACCCTAAAGCCCGGGTAGTCCTCAATATAAGTTACAGGGTATCTATAATGACCATTTGGCATGAGAATCTTTTCTACGCGCCGTATCAATTTCTGTCCACCTATTGTTGTAATCGGTGTGTCAGTGACATCAACAACCTTTCTTACTGTCTTTGTTTCCATAATGTCCTTCCTTTTGGGTGCAAAGGTAAGAATAATAATCTGAAACGCCAAGGATTTCCAGTGAAAAAAGTCATAACGCACCCCGACTCTTCAACATATAATTGCCATGTTTTGCAGCGCGCAGCCATTCACTCCTTAGACGTAAAAAAGGGGAGGCCGCAACGGACCTCCCCTTAATTGAGTGTTAATGTAATTGCAGATAATTACTTAATCACAACCTTGCGGCCGTTCACGATGTAGAGACCACGCTGTGTGGTGCGCACCTGCTGGCCTGCGAGGTTGAAGATAGCGTTGGAAGCAGGCTGCACGTTCTCACTGATGGTGTTGATGGCAGTGACAACAGGAGCCACATAGTCACCAGTCTTTGTCAGAGAGATGTCGTCAAGAGAAATCTGACCGTCGGCATTTGTATTCCAAATCATCAGCTTGGCACCAGCAGGGATGGAAACACCCTCAACAACATTGGCACCAGTAGTGGCAGAACCCCATGAGGCAATGGTCAATTCATCGTACATGAAGCTCTCCTCACCGAGGATATAACCCAGCTGATAGGGATTATCATTTGCTGCGCTCTTGTCGTTACGGCCATAGATAGTCACCTTATAAGTGCCTTCCTCTGCGATAGGTTCGGTGTAGACGTATGAGTCAACGTCAAGACGGATGCCACGAGCACCAGAGAAGCGGTCGAAGTAGCCACCTGAGAAGCTCCACCAGCTATTTACAGTGCCAACGAGCTGGCCAAGGCCAGTGCCGTTGCCTGCATCCACAACGGGAAGAGCCAAACGCTCGAAGTCGCTATAATAAGCAACGGAGTCAACAAGGCTGTAGTAGAGTGTTCCAATGTAGAAGGTGTTAGTACCCTGCTTAACAGGAGAAACGCTGCCAGGGAAGGAGAATGTTGTTCCATTATATGAGGTAGCAGCTGTAAAGTAGTACTTGCCATCACCGTCAAACTTGTATCCACGAGCAGGATAGAGCTTGTAGGTGTCGCCCTCCCAGAACCAGTGAGTGTTATTGTCGCGGAACTGTGCCAACTTACCAGTTGTCATTGTCTGACCTTCGATGACGCAGTTCAGCACGGCATAATACTTCTCGGCATTGCGGAACTTCACCGTAATAACGGCTGAACCGTCCTCAGCAATAGCAACTGTTTCGCTATCGTCAGAGTCATAGATATACTTCATGCTGTTATCCTCAGCATAAACAGCAGCCTTATCGCTGTCAAGCAGAGTGACGAACTTGCCAGCCTGGCCGTTGCCAGTGCGTGAAGCCTTAATCTCGTTGCCTTCTGCGTCAACATACTTGATGGTGTAGTCAGCAAATACAGCATTGCTCTTGTAGTTGGTGATCTCCAGGTTGTCGAGCATAGCGCAGTGGCTGTTGTTGATATAGCCAAAAATATCAATCTGAGAGCACTCATTGGCATCGGAGGCATAGAATGCGTCATTGCCACTGTAGAGAACATTGCCATCCTGGTCGGCCACGGTCCAAGCCACGGTCTTAGCATCATTGTTCACCATCAGAGTGATGTGGAGCCACTTGTCGCAAATGCCGTAAGCGGTAACCACGGTCTGCTTTTCACCAGTTGGGTTGCCCTCTTCGTCAAGGATATCCTGCTCCTCGGTCACGTCTTCCTGCTTAAGCGTAGTGCCGTTGATGAAGGCATTACTCTTATCAGAACCGATGCGAAAGATGACACCTGTGCTGTTATAGGTTACCTTTGAGCTGCCGCCTGTTGTGCCACGCACCAAAGCATCGCCAATACTCAGGATAGAGCGTCCACCCTTGGTGTTGTAGTAGTCAAGTTCAACCTTTACCAGAGCAGGCTGGTTCAGCAGGCTGGTGAAATCGAAGTGCGAGAAGCTGTAGCCATTCTGTGCATTGCCAGCGCAAGTCCAGCCAAGCACATTTGAGTTCAGCGTGGCATCTGGCTCGATGGCACTGCTTATACGGCTGTCATTGGTGAAAACTAAGTTACCATCCTCGAAGTCATACTTCGTGGTGGTAGCCTCGTATGGCTCGTACTCAATCTCTGCGTATGCCTCGGTCATGTAGCCACCAGCAGCAGCGGTCTCATAGACCAGCAGGGTAGCCGATGCCTGACCACCAGAGAGAGCCTCAGTGATGTCCCACTCCTTCTCCTCAAACACAGTAGCAGCCTTTGTGGATGTCCACACCTGAGCACCACCGTTCAGCAGAGCAGAAACAGTCCATGAGCCAGCCGTAGCGTAAGTCAGGTCGGCAGCCCATACATTATCAGTCAGGGCAACGCCCCAGCCTGTGGTGCGCTTGCTGTCGGAGGAACCGGAGATTTTAGCCTTCAGCGTAGCCTTCTGCACAGTGCCGGGAATGGCGCTGACATCAACTTTCAGAACGCCGATCTTGTTTTCGCCCCAGGAAGTGTTGCCAAAGCCAATAGTACCACCAACTCCGGGAGCCTTGTTGAAGCCGGCGCGGATAGTGTCACAAAGCCCGTTGATTGAATCGGGGAAGCTCTGGTCGATGTAAGTCATCTTCACCGGAGCCGTTCCTACTTCATTCTGAGCCGTAGCGCTCATGCCACTCAAGCAAAGTGCTGCAATGGCAAGCATTGATTTAAGTAAGTTTTTTCTCATGATTGTTAATAATTGGTTAATAAAAAAGGTGATATAAAAATAAGCGGTTATCAGGGTTTGCTATTGCGGTAATTATATTATTGCAAAAAGGGTATTCTTTCCACCTTCCACCCGTCATCAAGGGTATGGGTCTCCGGGTTGAAGTTCAGCCCCACGGCGTAGACGGGGCGTGATTCAGCGGCAAAGGCAACGGCGTAGTTCTTACGTTTGACTTGGTTGAGTGCTTCGACGCTGCTCTTGCTGTATTTGAGTTCCAGAATATATATGGCATCCTTCAGGCGCAGTGTGATGTCCATGCGCCCTGTTGCCGTTTTCCCCTCTGCACTGACATCGGCATTGATGCTGACAAGGAGGGCATAGAGTATGGACTGGTAGTGTTTCTCGTTCTTCCTCATGATGTCGTAGGGCATGGCAGCGAAGAACTTTTGGATATGGTGCAGGAAGTCGTCGATGGTGGTCTCGTGCCTGGCGAAGCTTCGGTATGCTTCGCCGAAGCGGTTCTGGCTGCCCACATACTCATCGCAATAGTACTGATAGAGGCAATCAGCGAAGCCCCGACAGACCTCCTCATTGGGGAATCCGAGCGTCCACAGGTCATCAACGGGATTATAATCCTTCAGTGTGAGGTAGCCGCTCTGGAAGAGCACGGGCACGGGGTCGGTGATGCGTTCAGTCGGTGCATTAAACTGCTTGATAGATGCGACATAGCCCTCCAGCTCCGGCATGTCAATATCCTTCGTGCGCAGGATGTTGATGAGCGATGTGGGCGTGCCGGTGGAGAACCAATAGTTCTGTATGCGTTTCTCTGTGAAAGCGTTGATAAGGCTCCACGGGCAGTAGATGTCGGTGAAGTTCTCTGAGAAGTGGTAGCCGTCGTACCAGCGCTTCAGCTCGGCCACCATCTCGTCGTAGGTGTAGTGTATGCCCCATCGGGCGTATGCCTTGTTGATGCTCTCCATCATGAGTTCTATGTCGGGCTTCATCTCGGTGAGCATCTCCTCCTCTGTGATGCCGCAGATGGCCTCAAACTCAGGGTTGAAGGTGAGCTGCTGCAGGTTGTTCAGCTCGCTGAAGACGGAGAGCTGCGAGAACTTCGATATGCCGGTGAGGAACACTAAGCGCAGATACTGTGCCTGTGCCTTCAAGGGCGAGAACAGCGAGCGCACCCGCTCACGGATGTAGTCCTGCAACTCCGGCTTATGTATGCTGTCGAGCATAGGCGCGTCGTACTCGTCTATGAGCACCACCACCTTCTCGCTGGTCTGCTCATGGGCAGCCTTGATCATGGCTGTCAGGCGGGCATCATAGTTCGTAGGGTCTTCAGGCTTTGTTATGCCGAATTTCTCTTCCTGCTGCTTCAGTATGGCATTGATGGTGCCATGCACCAGTTCTTTTTCAAAATACTTGCCGTTGGAGAGGTCGAGGCGAATGACGGGGTACTTGCGCCATTCCTTCTCCAGATCGTAGATGGCCAGGCCCTCGAAGAGTTCCTTGCGTCCCTCGAAATAGCAGCGCAGGACATCAACCAGCAGCGACTTGCCGAAGCGGCGGGGACGGCTGAGGAAGAAGTTGGTGGCGTTCAGCGACACCATCTTGTAGACATAGCCCGTCTTGTCGATATACGGCGCGTTGCGCTCGCGTATCCACGTAAAGTCCTGCACGCCTACGGCATAGCTTCGCTGGGGAATGTCAATAACTGCCATTTAGACTTTATTTCTTTTCTGAGATGTATTATTTAAACAGAGTAGGGAACGAAGCATCTTCGCCCCTACTCTGTTATGTTTAGCATGTTACTTCACCACAACCTTGCGGCCATTGATGATGTAGAGGCCTGCGGGCAGCTGCTGTCCGTCCATGCGCATACCGTTGAGGTTGTATGTGCCCTGCTGTCTTGCAGGTACTGCAACGGCGGGCTGGGCAGGAAGCTCCTCTATGCCGAGAATCTCCGGGTCAACAGAGTACTTGAGCATCTGCATGTACTCACGAAGGCTGAGATATACGTTCTGCTTCTCCTGCAACGTGGTGGGAGCAACATAGCCAAGACCTGAACCTTCAGCCCAAGGATAGCTTGTATCACCCACGTAGCGCATGAGCTTGTAGACTATCCACCCTACAGTAGGATCAACGCCATCTGCCGTTGTGTATTGTGCAATAAGGGCTTTTGCCTCATTCACAGCAGCCTGATAGTCGGCATCAGTAGCTGTTTCGTATGCTGCCTTGGGTCCAAGATAATACAGGCGGTTGTCGCCGAATCCGAATGTTGAGGCACCTGCTGTTGCTCCATTTTCAAGGGCTTCCAAGCCAAACTCCATAGTCAAGGAATCGCTGCCTTCCTTAATGAATATGATGCTATACTCCATAGGAGATTCGCGAGTGTAGGCCAGCGAGCCATCAGCACGCCTCAAGTGGTCGGCAGGAGCACACTTGGTGAGAGTGATAGAGTCGTTTACGGAGCCGAGTTCACCAAAGAACAGACGCACGTTAGGATGATAGATAGTGTCAACAGGGGCATTTTCGAACGTATCCCAGTCAAGAATAGCACCGCAAATGGTAGCAATAGCCATATACTCAGGCCACTTAGCGCCATCACCATACTCAGCAGAGAATGCTCTTGAGCGGAACTCATAGACACCCGGTGTTGTGATGCTGATAGTCTGCTTCATGCGTCCGTTAGGACCTACAGAGGTTCCGCGCCAAATGCTGGCCCGATGACCAAACTCGTAAGCATTGTTGGGGGCAATGTCCCACTGCTTGCCGTCGGCACCAATTGTAATCTCCCAGCCGTTAACGGTTTGGTCGCTACTGTAGGTGCTCTTAGAACTCCACGACTCGAAGTTCAGGTTCTTGTTCTTCACGTAGAGGTTGGCAGGGTTGGCGCGGGAAGCGCAGCTCTTCTCAAACTCCTCCTTTGCGGTAAGCAGTTCCTCGTCCATAGCGTTGAAGGCATCCACCTCGTCGGCATCGGTAGTGGTGGCATCCACCATGGCCTGAGCCTTGCTGATTACAGTCTGGAATGTAGCCTTGTCGCCGGCAGCGTTCTGGTCGGCATTAAGAGAAGTGTTGCATATAGCGATGTCGCTTATAAGCGTCTGGTAGTAGCGGTTAGTGCTGTAGAAGCCATTGATGGCTCTGTTCATATTCTGAACGGCAGCCAGGATTTCGTCCTTGAAGGCCAGTGTGACACGGTCGGGCTGAAGCTCAATGCCATTGGCATCGACCACAGTGAGCAGATCGGCATATAGTACGCTATACTTGTCTATGCTGTCCTGCAGCACCTTGTGCCCCCAGGGATAGCCCTGAGCCTGTGTATAGGTGCTAATCTTCTGTGCACTGTCAAGGCGGGTCTTGAAGGCATTCTGCTGAACGGCCAGCTGGTCGTAGGCATACAGATGGTCAATATCGTCCTGGCTCTTGCCAATAAAGCGGAACTCGGGGTTGCGCAAGCTGTAGCGTCCACCCTTGCCGTTTGCCATGTTCGGGAACTTGAATCCAGCCGACACCTGCAAGCCGTTGGCAATGTCTTCCTCGGTAATGTCTCTAATAATATAATACTTCTTCCAGTAGTTTCCGTTCAGAGTGTCGTTTTCAACGAGTACAGTGTCCTTACCCAGCCATATTGTAGGCTCGGTTATGATGACAGAAGGATCAGCTCCGTAAGGTGCTGCCTTATTGCTTGCAGCCACTGCCTGAGCCTCAATCTGGAACATGTAGCGTCCGGCCTTGATGCTGGTGTTATTGAAGGCACCGGAAGCTATGCGCAAGCCCACGTTCTCAAGGTTATAGCTGGTCTGTATGCCGGCAGAAGCCACGTAGCCGTCATCAGCAGGACGCTCAAGGCTCTCGTTGTTGGGAGAGAATCCCCAGCGGCCGCCTTCGAAGGTCCATGTGCCGCGGGTGCTCATGTTGTTCCAGTTGTAATAGCCCCACGAAGTCCAGCTGGTGAGATAGCTGGCAACAGTGATGTCGTTATCATTTTCATCTTTAGCAATGCGGCTAACTGTATTGCCTGCTACGCTATTGATGTACTCCTGGAATATGGGTTCAAAGGTATCATCAATAAAACTGGTGATGTCATCTCCTGTTTCAGGGTCTTCACCAATCATCTCCTTCAATATTTCCAAATAATCAAGAATGCCAAGTTCTTCAGCACCTGCGGCAAAGTCAGGCTCAGCCATCAGTTTACTCACGTAATCAACGTAGCGCTGTGGTACACGTGTATCATAGACTTCTGTAGCAGTCCTGATTTCGAAATTGGTGAACATCACGTCGGTAGCAATGTTATAGGCGTTGAACACGATGAAGCCATCAGCATCTACCTGAGCAGGAATAACCACCTGGCTCCACTCTGTGGTAAGTGCCGTCAAGGGAGCGTAAGCCGTAGTCACGGTGTTGTCGCCGTCAGCATTGTAGAAGAAGTTGATGTAGTTAGTGCTGCCGGCCCCGGCAATAGTGCTGGAGAGCACTGAAGGCGACTTCACCCAGTAGGAGATGATGTAGAAACCGCGGGAAACGGGCCAAGTGCCTACCAATGTAGAAGTGCCGCCATTGTCGGCATCATAGTTGGCAGCAAGGCTCTTAATGGCATTCTCACCGTTAGGGCCAACTTTCGTCTCCACGCCCCAGGTTGTGCCGTCCACAGCCTCGGCCAAGCCATTTGTCCATCCACCAAGGTCGACATCATGGAAGTCTCCATTCTCAACCACGTTTGGACCATCAATTTTGTACTTGGCTGTCGATGAGTACAGGAAGTCGTCGGCACTGGCCGACACTGCACACAACAAAGCACAAGCAGCAAAGAGTAGTTTTTTCTTCATGTTGTTAAGTTTAAAAAAGTGAATAATGTTTTGTTCTTATCTACAGTTGGGTGCAAAGGTAGTGATTTTTCTTGACATACGGCAAGAAATTAACCCATTATTTTTGCTATGTCTACTATATTTTTTATCATTAGAGGCACAAAAGGCGCTGATGCCTCCTGTGCCTCTGCTGTCTTTTCCACTGTTTTAACGCACAACGACCTTAGTGGTCTCGCTGCTGCTGCCAGTGGCAATGGTCACGATGTAAGTTCCAGCCGGCAGTCCTGCCTGCCTCATCTTCTCACTCAGTGCAGTCCTTGTGGCATTCAGCACTGCCACACGCACTCCGCTTGGCGTAAACACTTCGCAGCGAGCGTCTGTAGCAGCCGTACGGCTTATGCCTTCTGTATCTGCTTCCTTTATCCGCAGCACGCCCTGCTTGGCTGCCATTGCCGACGTATCCCATGCAAGGCCATCGGGCAGCTGCGGCAGGTCGAAGAGAGGCGTGCCGCTAAAGGAGCCGCTGGCAGTCCAAAGGGTAAACTCATCGCCCACTTTTGGCTGGTATTCATCCAAGAGAGTCACCTTCACCGTGCCGTTCATTATGAGGAAACGCGGTTGCAGGGCGGAATACGACGTGACATCGCTGACATAGACGTGGTAAGTGCTGCCCTGGTTGAACCTCAACGTAGCGCTTGCCTTAATGGTTCCGGGGAAAATGCCGAATCCAAATGTCTCCTCCATCATAGGCGAGCGTGGAGTCAGCATGGCCCCGCTGTTCAGGGTGATTGTGCTTACAGTGCCCTCACCCATCACCTCTGTTCCGTCGTTGGCAGTCAACGCGCCTCCGAAGAGAGAACCCGTTGAAGCATCAAAGTAAAGCTTGCCGCCATTCAGCGTCACTGTACTTGTGAGCAGTCCGGGAGTGTAGGCAAACATGGTGCCAGTGCCCTCCTTGATAATAGGCGACGATGAGCCGAATGTGACAGAGATGTCGCTGTTATTAGTACCTATGGTGTATGTACCGCTGCCAGTGAGTGTTCCCGTGCCCTGTACACAGCCAATGGTGAGGTTGTTTCCCTCGTTGGCCACGTTCACCTCGCTGTTTATCCTCAGCGTTGCGTCAGGCATGCCCTTTGTGTTTCTGAAAGCCCACACGGGGTCATAGCTCTTCTTATTCTGGCGGTTCTCCTTGCCGGCAACGATTGTTCCAGTGAACTGGCTCCAGTCGCCGTCCCAGTAGCAGCGCACACCGCCAGTGTAGGCGTTGAACGTGCCGGCCCCGGTGAGTGTGCCCTTGTATACACCGCGGAAGGCTCCGTAGAAGGTTCCTGTCTTGCCCTCTGGCACTACGAAATTGGCAGTATTGGTGATACCCGGCGTGTCCTCCATGTTTGCGCCCCAAAGAGTTCCTCCCTGGAACTCCACTGTAGCTGGCATCTGGTCAACGTTGTTAGCCGAAATGGTATACACCGTGCCCTGCTGTATAATGAGTTGCTTGACAGTGTTGTTGGCAGGCCCAAGGGTAAAGGCCCCGCCGCCTTTCTTGGTTATGATGCCGTTCTGGCCTCCAATGGCCTTGTTGAACGTGAGGCTCATGCTTGTGGGCACGCTGATAGCTACGTTGCCATTGGCTGCCACGAGCTGGTCGGTGATGACGGGCATGGTAACAGCCAGTGTGGAGCCGTCGTTGAGGGTGATGCGCTGGTTCACGTCGCCAAGTGCACCGTAAGTGATACCCGTAACATTGGCCAGGGCGTTCACCTCAAGGGTGCCGCCGTTGACAGTGGTGGCCCCTGTGTGGTTCTCATTCTTGAGAGTCACTTTTCCCGTACCGTTGAGCGTGATGGTTCCGCCACCCAGAATGCTGTCGCCACTCAGTGTGTAGTTCTTGCTATTGTTGTTGAAGGTGATGCTGCCCGGAGCCACGGCACCCCTCACAACCACATTGGTGCTCTGTGCATTGTCGTCGAAGACGATGTTGTCGCCTCCCACGGCATAGTCTGGCTGGCCGCCGTTGAGGAAGTTCTGAGTCTGAGCCAGGTCCCATACGCTGTTTGCCGCAGTGCCGTTCCAGAGCACGGTGGCAGCATTGCGGAAGTCTTCAATGAGGAGCAGCAACTTGCCATCCTCATGCAGCAGTTCGAAGCGCTTGCCGCTGATGCCCTCAACAAGAATGTTGCCTATACCGCCCTCAATGGTGGCGGCGGTGCCAATCTGATAGCGGCCGGCCTCAAGGAGGGCACCGTTGCGGAACTCAAATATTGGGGTCTTGTACTTAGGACCATACTCCCAGTTCTTTGTATCAATAGTAATAGCAGTGGCGTTGAGCTGGTCAATGGCGACGGTGCTGCCAGAGGAAACGATGTCGAACACCACGCGTGAGCCGAAGCCCAGCTGCAGGGTGCTGGCAGTGACGGAGCCCACGGTGCCTTCGCCGCCGGGCAGCAATGTGGAGTTATAGTCGGCCTTGAGTCCACCAAGGAACTTGCCACCATTGCTGATAAGAGTGGTGTGGCGGTTAAGCCAAAGGGGTGAGCTTTCAAAGGTGCCGTTGAACTGCAGGGTGCCGTTCCACACGTCGGTTGGGCCAGTGTGCTTCTCTACGACGTCAGGCAGTACAAGGGTTCCCTCGCCCTGCTTCACCAAGCGCGTGGCACCGCTGAAGGCTCCACCGCTGAGGGTAGTAGTATAATTAATAATTGTACGCGCGGGCGACAACGGGGTGGCCTTGGTGGCCTGCTGAGAGCCGCTGCCCTGCACCCATGCCGGTGTGTTGATTGTTAGGATATAGGGCGAAGCTCCTTCCTGCACGGTGAACTGCTGGTCGGCATAGCCGTTGATGAGCAGGTGCTCACCGGTAGTGGCTATAGTGGCACCGTTCTCCAGCTCAGTGCGTCCGCGAAGGATGAGTGGGGGCGGAGCCTGAGTGATGCCCTCCACGTTGCCAAGGAAGTAGCTGGTATGGGGTGGCTGGTTGTAGCCCACGCACTGCCAAGCCATGCCGTTGCGATACTGGTGGTCGTGCCAGAGTGTATAGATGGCATGCTCGGTGGAATACGGAGTGGCATAGATGCGGAGGCGTGAATTGTCGGCCATGCGCAGCACAAGCTCCTCGCGCCAGTCGCCAAGGATGTCGCCCTGTGCCGAAGGGTTGCACTTTGTCCAGTTGTTTGTGATGCCGTCGAAGGAAGCAATCTGTGAGCCTCCCCACTTGAATATGTTGCCGGCACGGTTGGCACCGTTCTTTGAGTTGAAAATCTCGTCAAGCAGGTCACCGTCCCAGTAGATGCGGTTGTTAAGGTTGGCATAGTTGCCCGACATGACGTCGCCGCTGACATAGACCACCTTGTCGCAAGACAGACCTATCACGCCAGACGAGACACTTCGGCCCTGACCTCCGGGAATGAGGTCGGTAAAGTTGCCGGCCAGTGAGCGTCCGTCATCGCCGCCGTCGCTCTTGCGGTAATAGAGCTGTCCTGTAGTGGCATTCCAGTAGCTGTTGCCCTGACTGCCCTCCTGACAAGTGAACTGCTCAAGTCCCCAGCGGTAGGGGTCGAGGTCGCCGCAGTGCTGTGCGTCGCCATGGCCCAGTCCGGTGGTAGCGAGGCCGTAGCCTGTATCGTCAAGAATCATTGAACCGTATACAATCTCGTCGCGACCGTCCATGTCAACATCGGCCACGGCAAAGTTATGGAATCCGTTGCCAAACCAAGCCGAGCCGCTGTCATAGCAGTTCCAGCGCCACAGCTGCGTCAGCTCATGGGTCTGGGGGTCTACGCTCAGCGCGCAAGCCTTGTGGCGCGTGTAGCAGCCGCGGCCAAGGAAGATGGCGGGATGACGGCCGTCAAGGTAGGGTGCTGCAAAGTAATGCTTCTGCATACGGTGGCCCAAGTCACCCCATACGT
This sequence comes from Prevotella sp., assembly GCA_017455495.1. Lineage (GTDB taxonomy): Bacteria > Bacteroidota > Bacteroidia > Bacteroidales > Bacteroidaceae > Prevotella. The sequence continues at coordinate 18,453 of JAFTAR010000209.1, read as the reverse complement.
TGGCATCGCCTCTGGTTTCATTAGCCTCGAACTGCGGCAGGGGGTAGGCCATTGGAGTCCAGCTGCTTGAGCCGTCCCAACCAAGGTAAGGCTCACCCGTCTCGCCGTTGAGGTATATAAGGTACTCGTTGCACACACCGGTGTACTCAGGACGGTCGCTTGAAGAGAATCCGGCTGTCATGTCGCCCACATTGATGGTCTTACCGGTAGCCGTGTGGATTATCATGTTATCGGCACCACGCATCAGCACCTCAGCCTTGCCGTCCTCATCCCAGTCGTAGCCTATCATGTCCCACTGCTCGTCGGCACCGGCCATAAGGTTCGGGCCGAGGTCGATCCACCACAGGCGGGTGCCGTCAATCTTATAGCACTCGTAGAGGTTGAAGTCTGTCCTGTTCGAGGCAGTGCGCAGATTGCCCTGGCTGTTATTGCGCTTAACGATGAACTCACACACGCCGTCGCCGTCAACATCAGCCAGGCTTACATCATTCAACGTGTAGCCAGGCGTGGTGGTGTCATTGCCGCCACTGTTGCCTGCAACGCTATTGCCGATTGTTGCCCCGGCACGGTTCACCACAGCCTTTACAGGCACATCAAGATAAGTAGTGGACCAGGCCCTTACTTCGGCAGAGAGCGGCTGGGCAACGCCGTTTACAACGGCCTCTACCTGATACTTCGCCGACGACGAGCCGCCAGCATCAACATAGTTGGAGACTCGAAGGTCGCTGGCAATCTTCGTGCCGTTGCGATAGAGGTTATACTTCGTGTCGTAATACTCCTCGCCAAACATACGCCAGCTGACGAGATAGCCCCCGCCATTGGCGGGTACGGCCACGATGCCGCGGTCAAGGCGGTCGGTGACGCGCTGTGCACTAAGACCAAGGACCGACATGGTCATCAATGCCGTCAATAGGATTTTCTTCATTGCTGTCAATATTAGTAGTTCCGTATTTATGCGTGCAAAGATACAACTATTTTTTGGTTCGCGAACCATTATTTTACATATTTTTCCTCTAATTATTGACAATTACTTTGCAAAAAAGGAAAAAATGCCTACCTTTGCACTCAACTACTGAACAAAACGATACTAACTATATGAAGCCGATGAAAAAGACTAAGAGCCTGATGGCTGCCGCCGTGATGCTGGCTGCCGTCAGTGCAGGCAATGCCCAAGTTACTCCCGCCTCACAGATGGAACACCTTGACATGGGCGTGGTAGCCCTGCCCTCGGGCAGTGGCGGCAACTTCGTTAGCTGGCGACTCCTTGGCACCGACGACAAGAGCCGCACCACCTACGACATCATTGCAAACGGAGACACCATTACAAGAGGCCTCACGGTGACCAACTACCGCCACACTGCAGGCAATTCCACCACGGTATACCGCGTGGTGAAGCGGGTGGACGGCCAGGAGGTAGAAGCATCGCCCGAAGTGGCAGCCTGGGGCAAGCGCTTCATGCTGCTGCAGCTTGACAGGCCCGCCGGAGGCATACACACCCAGTGGGGCGACAACACGAACAGGCCAAGCGGCGCCAACCAGCCCTACGCCTACTACCCCAACGACATGTCGGTGGGCGACGTGGACGGCGACGGACAGTACGAGCTGTTCCTGAAATGGGAGTCTACCCACGCACAGGACAACAGCTTCAACTGTGGCTACACCGGCAATACCTATATAGACTGCTACAAAGTGGTGCCTGGCGAGACAGCAAACGGCCAGCAGACAAACTGCAAGCTGCTATGGCGTATAGACCTTGGGCCCAACATCCGTGACGGAGCACACTACACACAGTTCATGGTCTACGACTTCGACGGTGACGGCAAGGCCGAGATGATGTGCAAGACGGCCACCGGCTCAAAGGACGGCCAGGGCAACTACGTGAACCAGGCTGCCACCGATGCCACCATTCGCGGCCATGCCAACAACAAAGACTACCGCAACAGCAGCGGCCATGTGCTGCAAGGCCCGGAATACCTCACCGTGTTCTCCGGCCTGACAGGAGAAGCCATCCACACCACATGGTACCTGCCCGGCCGCGCCGGAACAGGTTCGAAAAACCCTAACACCGGGGCAGACCTCACAGAAGGCGGCTCGGAGCTTGGCAAGGTGAGCACCTTCCCCAATGGCTTCTGGGGCGACAACTACGGCGGACGCTCTGAGCGATTCCTCGCCGCAGTGGCATATATCAACGGAGCCGACAAGCCCGCCTGCGGCATCTTCGGCCGTGGATACTATACACAGGCCTACGTATGGGCCGTTAGCTTCGACGGCACACGCCTGCACACCGAATGGCTGCATGCCTCGCCAAACAGGACGCAGTCGATAGTATTCAACAAGACCAACACCACCGCCATCAGGGTAGAGGTGGACGGCGAGACCCTGATACGCGGCGGACTGAAGACTGCTCCTGTCAACACCGCCGGCATAAGCAGCACCGACGGTCAGGGCATAACAGGCAGCAACACCCTCTATGGCAACGGCAACCACAACCTCTGCATAGCCGACGTTGACGGCGACGGCTGCGACGAGATTATATACGGCGCTGCTGCCTTGGACAACGACGGCTCACTGCTCTACGCCACGGGCTACGGCCACGGCGACGCCATACACATAGGGAAGATGGTGAATGGCGACGACGACTTCTACGTGTTCGACGTCCACGAGGAGAAACTCAATGCCACATTCGGCTCCTGGGACCTGCACAACGCCCGCACAGGAGAGGTGAAATGGCACGGAGGCTCGGCCGGAAGCGACAATGGGCGCGGCATGGCAGCCGACCTCACCGGCAGCAACGGCTATGAGTTCTGGAGCAGCGACGAGCGGAAACCCCGCAACGCCACCACCGGAACCACCGTCATCAACAAGAGCTGCTCAGTGAACTTCCGCATCTACTGGGACGGCTCCATACAGGACCAAGTGCTTGACGGCAGCTACAAATACTCGGATAACGTGTGGTCACAGGCATGCCACGCCGAGCCTACCATACAGAAATGGAACGGCAGCAGCTTCACCAACGTAGTCACTTTCTACAACTCCACATACAACTACGCCCAGACTGCCAACTACACCAAGGCCACGCCTTGCCTGCAGGCCGACATCTTGGGCGACTGGCGCGAGGAACTCATCATGTGGAACCGCAACGACTCGTCGCAGGTAATGATTCTTACCACCAACATTGCCACCAACTACAGCGTGCCCACACTGATGCACGACCACACCTACCGCATGGCCGTGGCCTGGCAGAACACAGCCTACAACCAGCCGCCGCACCTGGGCTACTACCTGCCCGACTATATCAGCGGCAAGCTTGTAAGCGGAATAGCCACCCCACCCTACCGCGACAACGGCAACCAGCCCGCGCAGTACTTCGACCTGCAGGGCCGCCGCCTCAATACTCCCACACAAGGCTTCACTATAGAACGCAGAGGAGCTACCACAAGGAAGATGATTAATTCCCGTTAAGACAAAAAACGCCAATTTCCCCAATACATTTACCCAAGACTCATAACTATGAAGAAACTTTCACTTGCCATCACCACATTGCTGTTTGCCACCAGTGCAGCAGCTCAGGACAATGCCATGATAGAGACACTCGACCGTGGCGTAGTGGCCCTGCCAGCCGCAAGCGGATCGGGCAATTTCATCAGCTGGCGATTCTTAGCCACCGACAACGAGGACAATACCCGCTTCGAGTTGCTGCGAGACGGGAAGAGTATTGCCAAAAACCTGTATGCCACTAACTACGTGGATGCGTCAGGCTCTCAGACAGCAAGCTACCAAGTGGTTACATTTGTCAACGGGAATGCCGTAGACACAACGGAGACTGTAGCCAGATGGAGTTCCGTGTACAGGACGGTAACACTGAACAGACCTGCTACAGGTGCTAACGGAGGAACCTATTCACCCAACGACATGTCGGTGGGCGACGTTGACGGCGACGGACAATACGAGCTTATAGTAAAGTGGGACCCATCGAATGCAAAGGACAACTCACAAAGCGGCATTACAGATGTCGTCTACATTGACTGCTACAAACTTGTGGATGAATTCGACGATGAGAACTTCATCGTCATTGACAGCCGCCTGATGTGGCGCATAAACCTTGGCATAAACATACGTGCCGGGGCACACTACACGCAATTCCAGGTATATGACTACGACAGTGACGGACGTGCCGAGCTGATATGCAAGACGGCACCAAACTCGCGCGACGGCCTGGGTAACTTTGTCAATCAGGTTGCCACAGACCCCGAAATCCTGGCGGCAAGCAACACAAAGAGCTGGCGCACCGATGCCGGCCGCATCAACGGCGGGCAGGAGTACCTCACTGTGTTCTCCGGATCCACCGGAGAAGCCATACACACAATATTCTATAACCCTAACCGCAACATGAGCTACGGCGGCGACGCTGCAGGCACCGTGAACTGGGGCGTTGGAGGCAAGAACGACACCGGCAGCTACGGAAACCGCGGCGAACGCTATCTTGCAGCCACGGCACACCTTGACGGAGCCGACAAACCCGCAAGCGCCATCTTCTCGAGGGGATATTACGACTACACCTTCATCTGGGCCGTAGACTTCGACGGACAGCAGCTCCACCAGCGCTGGCTAAGCAGCCACAAAGCCCAGGACAGCTACACGCTGACCAGCTTCGACGAGAACGGCAACGGCACTACTACGTCCTATAGCGGATGCAGACCCACAAGCGGCAGCGGCAGCGGCACGATGTACCAGAACGGCAACCACAACCTCAGCATTGCCGACGTGGACGGCGACGGCTGCGACGAAATAGTCTGGGGCTCGGCAGCCCTCAACAACGACGGCACCCTGCTCTACGGCACAGGCTTCGGACACGGCGATGCCATACACCTGGCCGACCACTGCCCGGACCGTCCCGGCCTGGAGGTATTCCAGATTCATGAGGGCGGCAACTACGGTTGGGACATCCACGATGCCTGTACCGGAACGATTATTCGCAGCGCCACCGGAGGCAGTGACAACGGCAGAGGCATGGCCGCCGCTACTGATGCCGCTACACGCGGCTCGCTCTTCTGGAGCGCCAACGACCGCCAGCCGCGAAGCGCAGTGACAGGAGCTACCGTCTACACCTCGTCGCCATCATACAACTTCCGAATCTACTGGGACGGCGACCTGCAGGACGAACTGCTTGACGGCTCGTCAATAACAAAGATGAAGAACGGAGCAGGAAGTGTAAGCGGCCTGAGGACTCTGAACCAAGGGCCAAGCAACACATGCAACAGTTCTAAGAACACACCAAACCTGCAAGCCGACATCCTCGGCGACTGGCGTGAAGAGGTCATACTGCACAACGGAAGCAACCAGCTGGCCATATACACCACCAATATTCCTACAAACTACCGCATGCCGACCCTCATGCATGAACACACCTACCGCATGGGCATCTGCTGGCAGAACACATCCTACAACCAGCCTCCTCACGTTGGAAGCTACCTGCCTGACGTTTTCCTGCCACATTTGGTTGGCGACAACACCATTACCGCATTGACTGGGCAGCAGATAGAATACAACGCTGTATATCGCTACGCAAGCAGTATTGAACTGCAATATTCCACTACACCTGATGGAGACATATTCTTCGGAGAGTTGCCGCAGGGCCTCCAGTTTGACATAAACAACGACAACAACACAATTAGCATAACCGGCACTCCTCAGCAAACAGGCAATTACGAGATAGGGCTGCAACTCAACGGTCTTGGCGGCGAGAAGGCTGAAATCACCATTGCCATTAACGTTACCGAAACAACAGGCATCTGCACTGTCTACAATAACGAAAACGAAAACTTCTTCGACCTCATGGGCCGCCGCGTCAGCACATTCCACCAAGGCAACATCTACATAGAGCGCCGCCAAGGCTCCAACGGGGTAAGCACCCGAAAAGTAATAAGATAACTGACATAATAGAGAAATGAACTACAAGCTTTCACTCTGTGCGTGTCTGCTGTGCTGCAACAGTCTTGCAGCACTGGCCGACACGCCCCCGTTCACCATCGCACAGGGGCTCTTTGATGCCTCTCAGAAAGAGACCATGGGTCTGAGCTATGCCCCCGGTGCCGAGACATTCACCGTCTGGGCCGCACAGGACCAGGGCAACCACTACGCCAACGGCGTGGTGCTGACAGCCTTCAAGGGCAACATGTACTGCATGTGGCAGACCTCGGCCAAGGACGAGGATGCCGACGATACCTACGTGGCCTACGCCATCAGCCAGGACGGCGGCATGACATGGAGCGAGCCAATGGTGCTCTGCCCCACCGTCAGCAACGGCTACTGCGCCTCCGGCGGCTGGCTCTCCACCGGCGACCTGCTTGTAGGATACATCAATGTACGCACCAAGGACATTGCCGACAGCGGCGGCTACACTCAGTATGTGGAAAGCAGCGACGGCCTCAACTGGACTCAGCCCAAGGATGTGACCATGGCCGACGGCTCTCAGCTGAACGGCATCTTCGAACAGGACCCGCACGTGCTTAGCGATGGACGCATCATCGGTGCCGCCCACTTCCAGCCGGGCCTGAAGCTGTGCCCCATATATACCGACGACCCCACAGGCCGCACCGGATGGAAAAAAGGCCAGTTCCAGTATACCGCCAACGGCACTCAGAGCGCTGAGCTGGAGCCAAGCTTCTTCCAGCAGCACGACGGCACGCTGGTCATGGTGTGCCGCGACCAGAAAGGCTCTTACCACACGCTTGCCGCCACCAGCCAGGACCGTGGCGAGACCTGGACCAAGGCCGTGCAGACCGACATGCCCGACAGCCGCGCCAAACAGTGCGCCGGCAACCTGCCCGACGGAACCGTCTTCTACGTGAACAACCCCGGCCGGGTCACCAACGCCTCGAACACCACATGGCGAGTGCCACTTACCGTGAGCCTCAGCGCCGACGGCACCTGCTTCACCGAGGCCTACCTGCTGCGCTCAGGCCAGAGCGGCGACTACCCCGCACGCCGCTATGAGGGCAAGGCAAAGACTCTGGGCTACAGCTACCCCAAGGCTCTGGTGCACAACGGCTACCTCTACGTGAGCTACGCCACAAACAAGGACGATGCCCAGCTCACGCGCGTACCTATTAATAATATTATGCTCGGCATCAGCACACCGATGATTGCAGCCAACGACCTCTTCACACTCAGAGGCCGTCACCTCAACCTTAGTCAGAGAGGCTCCGTGGAGATATACGAGCTTAACGGCACCCTGGCACTCAGAATGGACGGCATCACCGAAGCCAGCCTTGATGCACTTCCTTCAGGCCTCTATGCCATCCGAGTGAAGGGCGACGGGGCCACAACCACGCGCAAAGTAGTGCTCAGGTAGGCAATAGAGCGGAAAGTCCACCTTTTTGGTGAAAAAGTCCACCTCAACAAGCAGCAAAATCATTACCTTTGCAATCATAAACACTAACGTAATATTAACTAACAACAACACTATGAAGAAAATCTTTACTCTCATCGCAATGGCAATGCTCGGACTTGGCAGTGCCAGCGCACAAAACGGTGTCGTGGAACTCTCCTGGGCTTCCATGGAGAAGGTAACACTTGACAATGGCGACATCACGTGTCCAGACCAGAACAACATTAAGTTCTTAAATGCAGATGGCACTGAGAACGGCTTTGTCTTAACGCCTGCTGGAGGTCGCGACCAGAAGAAACAGCCCAACATGGAGCGCGAATACTGCGCTGGAATGGCCCTTAACTTCAAGAACAATACTGACCAGAAACTTGTAATACCAAATGGTGTGAAAGTCTACAAGATTAACTTCTACGGCTGGTCTGCAGGCGACAACTGGTGCTACATCAATTCCTATGGTCCTTCATCAAGCGAATGGGAGTGGGTACAACCTTCGGTATCTAACCAAAACGATGACATTATTGCCAATGCCAAATACCCTCTTGACCCCTGCGTAGTATCAGATTCTTATCACAGCAATGATGCATACGCCACACAGTATCCCAACGGCGACCGTGTGTACCACAACGCCGGCTACTGCTTCGCCTCAATGGATTTTAGCGACGAACCATACGAGGGTGAGTTCTGGTTCCGCTTTGGCGGCAACAACCAGGAGCGTGCTTGGATAGTGGTCTACACAACGGCCGAGGCTGCTGCCGCTGCTCCTTCGGCAGAGCCTGTCGTTCAAGACAAGAGCCAGAGCCAGACCATATTCATTGATGCCGAGAACCAGCGCCAGGCCGACTTGATTGCCAATACCATTGAGCTCTCTTGGGACACCATGGTGAAGAATGAAGACGGCACTAACGCTGCCGACCAGACAAACACTACTTTCTGGCTTGACGAGCAAGCAGGCACTACGACTGGTTTCATACTGACCCGCGAAGACGGTACCGCACGCACACAGGCCCAGACCGAGCGCGAGCATTGCACCAAGGTGCTCAACGCACAGAACAACAAGGTGCAGAAACTCATAATACCAGAGGGCAAACAGGTTTACAGAATTAACTTCTACGGCTGGTCGCAGGGTGACAACTGGACATACCTCTATGCTTACGGTCCAAGTTCATCTGATTGGGAATGGACAGACCCCATCGGTTCTGGCATTCAGGACAACAGAACTATTATTGAGCAAGCAGCCTATCCACTTGACCCCTGTGTAGTAAACGAGGCTAATGCAAAAGACGGCTACTCGCCCACCTACCACAATGCCGGCTACTGCTTCGCCAGCCTTGACTTCAACACCGATATTGATGCCGATGGCATTGCAGATCCTATTGAGGGCGAGTTCTGCTTCGTGTTCAACGGCAACAATCAGGAGCGCTACTGGATGGTGGTTTACACAAGCCCTGAGGCTGCCGCAACAGCTCCCGCTCCCGAGGCAGTGACAATTGGCAAGGAGAACAGCCAAACCATCTATATTGATGCCTATGAAGCTGGTGTTATGCCCGTATTCACTAATGCCATTACTACCAATGATGCCGTATATAACATGGCAGGCCAGAAGGTCAGCACAGGCTACCGTGGTCTGGTAATCCAGAACGGCCGCAAGTACGTGGTAAGATAATTCCCCCTGCAAGAAAAGCATACCGACAACAAGGGGGCGGGCTGACAGTAGCGGCCCGCCCCCTTTTCCTTTCAGAAACATATAAAGCGCGAAAGACATGACAATAGCAAACAAGCGAAAACTGACGACGCTGCTTCTCTCTGCCACAGCCATGCTGGCCATGGCGCAGCAAGCAGTGACCGGCACGGTGAAGGACTCCCAAGGCGAGCCTCTCATCGGTGTCTCCGTCATTGTTGACGGCCGCCCTGTTGCCGTCACCGATATGGACGGCCACTTCCGCCTGCCACAGGCCCAGGCGTCAACACGAATAGAATTCTCATACATTGGCTACCAGCCGCAGACCGTTACCGTGGGCAGCCGCACACAGTTTGACATCACCCTCCAAGACGACTCACACGCCATTGACGAGGTTGTGGTGGTGGGCTACGGCACCCTGCGCAAGAACGACCTCACCGGCAGCGTGGGCAGCATAGGCACCGAGAAGCTGAACGAGAAGGGCGCACCCTCAATACTTGAGAGCCTGCAAGGCTCGGTGGCCGGTGTGAACATCACCAAGCAGAGCGGACGTGCCGGCGGCTCAATGAATATTGAGATACGCGGTAAGAACAGCATCAGCGGCAACCAGACGCCGCTTTACGTGGTTGACGGTGTAATCTGCTCCGACATTGACTTCCTCAACCCCCAGGACATTGAGCGCATTGACATTCTCAAGGATGCCTCCTCAACCGCCATCTACGGCTCACGCGCCACGGCCGGTGTGGTCATGGTGACCACTAAGAGCGGCGCCAACGTGGCCCAGCGGGTGCAGAAGCCCACCATCAGCTACGACGGATACTACGGCGTGAGCAAGGTGGCCCGCATGCCCGACTTCATGGACGCACAGCAGTACTACCAGTACCGCAACATGGCCTTCCTCAGCTTCGTCAATGGCGACGAGAACGGCGGACAGCCCCTTTACCAGAACGGCGACCTGATGCGCACCTACATCCAGGTAGACTCCAAGGACCCGGAGCAAGGCTACCGCGTGAAGGAATTCCTGGCCGACGGGCGCACCTATAACTGGCGCGACCTGGTGCTTCAGGACGGCAAGCAGCAGAACCACTACATCGCCGTAACCGGCGGCTCAGACCAGGTGCACTACCACATGGGCCTGGGCTACCAGCAGGAAGAGGGCATCTACCGCGGCGACGAGCAGAACAAGTTCACCATCAAGGGCAGCCTTGATGCTCAGATAAACAAGGTAGTATCGGCCGGATTCAGCGTTAACCTGGCCCGCCAGAACCACGACTATGCCAGCGACACCGGCGTGCAGAATGCCTTCACCATGAACCCCTTCATGCAGGCCTACGACCAGGACGGCAATGTAAACCGCCAGCCCGGCACCTACGGCGCACTGGGCAGCGACTTCGCAGCCTTCACCTCGGCCTACAGTCCCCTGCTCTACATGGACGACCAGCAGAGCAACCGGCTGTCATGGAATGCCCTTGGCAACGTCTACGTGCAGATTGCTCCTATGAAGGGACTCACCTTCAAGACCACCTTCTCACCCACCTTCAGCTACTACCGCTACGGCTTCTATCAGGGCACCGAGGTTGGCGAGACCGAGAACCAGGCACAGCGCCAGACCTCGCAGGGCTTCTCCTGGACATGGGACAACATCCTGACCTACGACACCAACATTGGCGAAGACCACCACCTGAACGTGATGGGCCTCTTCTCGTCGGCCTACAGCAACGGTGAGAGCGAGTACCTCTACTACAAGAGCGTGATGGAGGGCACACAGTGGTGGGCCTTAGGCACCAGCGACCAGGGCTACGACTACGACCGCTCCTCCACTGGCTACAGCGAGACGAGCCTTCTCTCCTACGCCCTTCGCCTCAACTACTCCTACAAGAACCGCTACATGTTCACCGGCACCATGCGCTGGGACGGCTCCTCAAAGTTTGCCACCGGCAACCACTGGGGTTCCTTCCCCTCGGCAGCCGTTGCCTGGCGCCTCAGCGAGGAGGAATTCTTCAAGCGTGCCCTGCCCTTCGTGTCAAACATGAAGCTGCGCCTCAGCTATGGTGTCACCGGCAACAACAATGTTGGTGCCTACGCCACACAGCTCACCGTGGGAGGCCAGGCCTTCTACCCCTTCGGCAACACCTATTTCCAGGGAATGCGCCCCAACGGCCTCGTTGACGCAACGCTGAAATGGGAGAAAGCCCACGAGCTAAACATTGGCCTTGACTTCGGCTTCCTTGACGAGCGCATCAGGGGCAGCATCGACTGGTACAACAAGAAGAGCACCGACCTGCTCTACAGCGTGAAGCTGCCGCTTGAGACCGGCGGCACAAACCTCACCACAAACGTCGGCTCTGTGCGCAACAAGGGTATAGAGGTGAGCCTCACCACCGAGAACATCGTTACACGCGACTGGCGCTGGACCACGACGTTCAACTTTGCCCACAACAAGAACGAGGTGCTTGAAATCAACGGCACCGGCAACCTGTACAACGGCAGCAGCCCCACGGGCAACCTGCTCATAGGCCAGCCCTATAACAACATCTACAGCTATGAGTTTGGCGGCATCGTCTCCACCCACGACATGGTGGTGCCCGACAATGACATAGCCCGTCTCTCAGGCTTCACCCCCGGACAGACCGTCAAGGAGTACGAATACTACAACCGCTGCTACGGCTGGGTAGAGGGCTCGCCCATCATCGTTGACCGCGACGGCAACGGCAAGTTCAACGATGACGACAAGCGCATATACACCAGCGACCCCGACTGGACAGGCTCCTTCACCAGCAACCTCAGCTGGCGCAACTGGGACTTCTCGTTCTCAATCTATGCCAAGCAGAACTATACAGTGTTCTCGAACTTCTATAGCCAGTACCTCAGCACCCACTCCAGCCACCGCGGCCGCATGAAGCTTGCCATGGACTTCTACGTTCCAGCCGGCACCATGATTGACTGCGACGGCGAGCTGGCCGACGGCACCTTCGTGAATCCCGTCTACCAGGAGGTGACCCACGAGGGCAAGTACCCCTTCCCCGCCAGCAGCGTTGTCGAGAAAGGCGACGTCACCAGCTACTACCTTGGGCTTACCAACTCCTTCACCGACGCCAGCTACGTAAAGGTGAAGCACATCACCCTCGGCTACTCGCTGCCCAAGCCGCTGCTGTCCAAGTTCGGCTGCTCGCAGTTGCGACTCTACGCCACCGTCACCAACCCCTTCGTCTTCACCGACTATAAGGGCTACGACCCCGAGTGGGCCAACGCCTCGCTGTCGGCCGACGGTCCCAGCACAGTGACCTGGCAGTTTGGTATCAACGTTAAGTTCTGATAAAACGATAATACAACTATGAAACGATATTTTTCATTTATCATCTTACCTTTATCATTTAGCATAGCGCTATCTTCCTGCGGCGACTTCCTGGAGCCAGAGAACAAGGCCGCCATTGAGGCTGAGGGCTACTTTGCCACCGCCGACGGCCAGGAAGCACTCCGCGTTGTGATGTACAGCAGCATGAAGGGCATAGTAACCAACACCGCACTCACCGAGAACGGCACCGACCTTTATGTTCCCTCGCGCGGACTCAGCGCCGGCAACATGGGCGACTACAGCCTGACTGCCGAGAACAGCGACGTCACCAGCTTCTACCAGACGGTCTACGCCATGATAAACAATGCCAACTGCATGCTTAAATACGGAGCTGCCAACCCCCGCTACTGCGCCGAGGCTCGCTTCATCCGTGCCTACGGATACTACATGCTCACCCAGCAGTTCGGCCCGGTGCCTTACATCACCGAGTATATTGAGAGCGCCCGCAAGGACTACCCTCGCACTCCGCTGGCCGATATTTATCAGGGCATCATCAGCGACCTTGAGTCCATCGCGGCCGACGAGAACCTGCCTCAGTCCGACCACCAGGGCAACGTGAGCCGCCGGGCCGCCAAGGCTCTGCTGGCCAAGGTGTGCCTGGCAGCAGGATGGGACCTTGAGACAACACTCATCAATGCCGAACAAGGCACATACAACGTAAATGCCACCAACTACTTCAGCAAGGCCCTGCAGGCTGCTGAGGACGCCATCGGCGGCCAGGCCCTGACCATGAGCTTCGAGGACAAGTGGGCACCTGCCAACGAGGGCAACGACGAGGAGGTATTCTCCGTGCAGTACGAGCGCAACGGTTTCCCCGGCGACGTCATCACCGGCGGACACTCGCTCCAGGGCACCTACGGCAGCCAGATGGGCAACCCCGTGGAGAACGGCATGAAGGCTTGCGGCAGCAGCCTCAGCCCCTCGGCAAAGAGCATCTACCTGTGGGCAGAGGGCGACAGCCGCCTCAGCGCCACCTTCATGATGACCACCTACAACTATGTCAGCGAGTGGCTTAAGCAGGGATACTTTGCCTACTACCACAACACTCCCGCACAGCTGGCCACCATGTCCATAGCCGACATCTACTTCCCCTGGTACACACCTACGGCCGACATTGAGAAGTTCATCAGCTCCCACCAGAGCCAGCTTGCCAAGGGCAGCGGCGCGCTCACGGTGCAGGTTCACCACCTTGCCTCGCAGGCCACGCTGTACAGCATAAAGCAGAACGGCCAGAAGGACAAGACATTCACTGAGTCCTACAGCGACTACCTGCGCGGACAGCACGGCAGTGCCGTGGTGCCCACCGTGAAGAAGTACGACGACCCTGAGACTCCACAGCAGAACAACGCCACCGGCTACCGCGACATCGTGGTGCTCCACCTGAGCGACATCTATCTCGTCGGAGCCGAGGCTGCCCTCATGGCCGGCAACGAGGCCAAGGCCCTGCAGCTGCTCAACGCCGTGCGCCAGCGAGCCAATGCCACGGCCATAACCGCCTTCAGCGACTACCAGCCCGACTACGAGAGCGACGTCAACTTCCAGCTGATGCCCATTGACCTTATTCTTGACGAGCGTGCCCGGGAACTCTACGGAGAGCAGGGCCGCTGGTTGGACCTGCGCCGCACACGCCAGCTGGTGCGCTACAACGTTGCCTTCAATCCTGCCGTTGCCACCGCATCCGACATGGCCAACGCCGAGGGACAGCTGAAGTGGCTGCGACCCATACCTGCCGCAGAGATTGAGACCAACACTGCCATCAGCCAGGACGACCAGAATGCAGGCTACTAAGTTTAAAGCAAAAAACAATATTACAGCTATGAAGCGAATATTATCATTTATCATCTATCCTTTTAGCTTTGCCCTCGCGCTAAGCGCCACGCTGTCCTCCTGCGACGACGACGATTTGACCGCTTACGGCCCGTCGTTCCAGACGGCTGCTCAGCAGGACGCGCAAGGCACCTTCGAAGGCACCTTCTACCGCGTTCAGGTGGGCACTACCGACACCCTTGAGGCCAGCGGCACCTTCACCATAACAGCTACCGACACCCTGAACCGTGCCCGCATAACATACGCCAGCGAGCAAATGGACGAACTGGCCAAGACTGAGCCAATAGCCGCCAACATTGCACATGCCGACCAGGGCTACACGTTCTTCAACCGCTCGGGCGACAACGCCCTACTGGGCAGGGTGACCAACGACCGCACCATGAGTGCCTCGTTTACCAAGGCTGTGCGCTCAGGCCGCAAGACTGTGCGCTACAACTACATTTTTGAAGGTAAAAGACAATGAAACAAACAATTCTGAAAACCCTGCTCCTGCTGCTCTTGGCAGGAGCAGGAATAATTGTGACAAGAGCACAAGATGCCGCTGCTGACTTTCATTTCGTGGTGGCGCAGGACGGCACGGGCGACTTCCGCACCGTTCAGGAGGCTGTCAATGCCGTGCCCGACTTCCGCAAGGCAGGCCCGACACGCATACTCATCAAGGCCGGGGTGTACAAGGAGAAACTCGTCATTCCCAACACCAAGGACGGCGTTCAGCTCTATGGCGAGGACGGCACAGTGCTCACCTACGACGACTATGCCAACAAGCCCAACATCTTCGGTGAGAACAAGGGCACAAGCGGCTCCGGCAGCGTATACATCTTCGGGGCGAACTTCCTGGCCAAGAACATCACGTTCGAGAACAGCAGCGGCCCCGTGGGCCAGGCCGTGGCCTGCCATGTTGGCGGCGACCGCGCCGTGTTCCGCCGCTGCCGCTTCCTTGGCTTCCAGGACACACTCTACACCTTTGGCGAACACACGCGCGAATACTATGAGGACTGCTACATAGAGGGCACCGTGGACTTCATCTTCGGCAAGGCCACCTGCGTGTTCAACCGCTGCGAAATATTTGAGAAGCGCACCGGCTGCTACCTCACAGCCCCCGCCACGCCCGAAGGCGAGCAGTTCGGCTATGTGTTCTACGACTGCCGCCTCACCTGTGCCGACAGCGTGGCTACGGGCAGCGTTTACCTCTCACGCCCCTGGCGCCCCTACGGCCAGTGCGTCTATGTGCGCTGCTTCCTTGACCGCCACATCAAGGCTGAGGGCTGGCACAACTGGGGCGATGCGTCAAAAGAGCTTACCGCCTACTATGCCGAGTGCCAGTGCTACGGACCCGGTGCCGACACTTCCGCCCGCGTTCCCTGGAGCCACCAGCTCAGCGACCTCGGCCGCTATGCCGACATGGCAGCCATACTGGCAGGCAACGACGGATGGGCACCACTTCAACAATAAATAATACTTGCACTACTTGCACCTCTTGCACCTGTTGCACCTATGATGCTGCGGAGGCTCCGCACAAATATGCGGAGGCTCCCTATGAATATGCGGAGGCTCCCCACGAATATGCGGAGGCTCCCCACGAATATGCGGAGGCTCCCCACGAAAACGGGGAGCCTCCGCACTTATTCATGGATTCGCACAGGTGCAACAGGTGCAAGAGGTGCAAGAGGTGCAAGTAATAATCTTATTATCTATGGCAGAGTGTAACGCAGGCCAAGCTGGAGGTCGGGCTGGAGAGGTTTCTGTTTGAAGATGTTCTCAAGCGAACTGCCGTTGTCGGGATAGTAGCTAAGGCCGGGCTGCAGATAGAGGCTAAAGTTACGCATGAACACATACTCGGCACCAGCCGAGGCCTGGGCGGCAAACTGAACACGATCGCGACTGATGCTGCCCTGGCTTACATTGGCCTGCACATTGACCATAGCCTCTACACCTGCCGAGACATAACAGCGGAAATGGCGGTTCTCCCACAGAGAATAGCCTACAGAAAGAGGCACTCCTACATAGTGCAGGCGCTGGCGGGTGGTCTGCACCTTGGAGCCGAAACGGCGCTTGAAGGTGGATGCCAGCCTGGTATAGTCAACACCTGTTGACAACCACCAGCGGCTGCCAAGAGGGAACCGCATGCTGAGGCCTAAAGTGAAGGGCATGTCGTGACGGGATTCTTCCTCGTAGTCCGTAAGAAAAGCTGTACGCGACATCGCCGTCTGCCCCTGTGAAGCATACATTGGCGACATAAGGAAAGGATCGGTCTGGCTGATGCCATTCATGGCTGTAAGGCCAGACACATGGAGGGAGAAAGAGGGCAAAGTCACTTTCCCGGCCAGCCCGGACAAGAAGGTTCCTGTGCCGGTCTCTTCCAATGGCAATGAGACGGTAGGCTCGGAGTCAGGTACAGTGGCAGAAGCAACTACGGAAGTCTCTTTCACAGCATTATCTGCGGGAAAGGCCCCTATAGGCATGGTGTCGGGAACATTTGCAGGAACAGCTACAGGCTGTTCCACCTTGATTTTCACGGCAGAGGAAGAGCCATCCTCTGCAGCCAAGGCTATATCCTCTCCCACTAAAGGAGAGGCAGGAAGAGGTGACGTTTCTGCTTGTATTTCAGCCAGATTCTGCTCATGCAAGGATGAAGCCTGACGAGGAACCATCATAGTGACAACTATTACGCAGGCCGCCACTGCCGCAGCCGCAATAGCCCAGCGGCGCATGAGCACTATGCGGGCACGGCGACGCATGCGGCGTTCTATGGCAGGCCAGAGACCATCGGGCACAGGAGCCTCGTAGCTGTCAAGGCGGCGGCGCAGTTGTTCTGTCCAGTCGTGTTCTTTCATATCTCGTGTTCTTTCTTATATTTGTTAATGGCGCGGGCCAGCATCTTCTTTGCGCGTATCAGCTGCGACGAGGAGCTGCTCTCCCTAATGCCCATCATGGCGGCTATCTCCTTGTGGCTGAGCTGCTGCAAGACGTAAAGGGTGAACACCATGCGGTAGCCCGGCGGCAGCTGTTCAATCATGCTCTGCAGGACATCTATGGGAATTCCTTCCACGTCGGGGTCCTCGTCGTCAGGCAGCTCGTCATCGGGCAGTTCGGTGTATGCCAGTTGCTGGCGCTGCCTCATAAAGTCCACGGCCTCGTTGCTCACTATACGCATCACCCAGGCTTTCAGCGTGCCCTCTCCCCGCCATGAGAAGGAGCCAATGCGCAAAAAGACTTTGACGAAGGCCTCCTGCAGCACGTCGGCAGCGGCATCGCTGTCAGCCACCAAGCGCATAGCCACAGCCATCGCCGTGCCTGCATAGCGGCGGTACAGCTCCTCCTGAGCCTTCGCGTCGCCGTCATTTATCCGCTTCAGCAGCTGCTGCTCCGTGTTCACGCCTCAGTATTGTTGACCCACTTCAAGACATATCATCCAACCGTCTGAAAGCCGCAACTCTCCGTCAACCCTCACCGTCTTCACCTTGGCAGTGAACAGGGCCGTGCCAAGGTAGTGGTCTACAGCCAGCTCGGCACCGCTTCCAAACTGTACCGTCAGCACATGGCTGTGGGCACCCTTCCGGCAGGTAAACTCATAGTCGGGCATGTCCACCTGAAACACTACGGTATTCTTCGAGTAGCCCTTCTCCCGGCATGTAGCGAAATAGGGCGCACGGCTATCAGGCTGCCAGCCTTCAAGGCCTATGGCATTGAGCAGGCTGGCGTTTGGCATGGAGCCTATCACTATGCGGCTGCCCTGAGCCATGAAGCTACTGTACTCCGGCTCCATCTGCTGGTTATAGTCCTGGGCTGCGTATGATTCTGCCACCGCATTGGAAACAACAATCACCCACCGGCCTGTGCCTTGAATAATGGTTCTGGAACCATCGGATGCAATCATGCCTTCAAAGCCACTCAACTCGCCTGCAGCATCGCCGTCTTCAACGGTGCAGGCAGCTATCAGCAGGCAGCAAGCCAAAAGTGGAAAAAGATTTTTTCGGGTCATCATGCTATCAATAAAACGTTACGTTCATATATCTTAAACGGCAACGGAACGTAAATCTTGCATGGCAAGAGCAACTTTTTTTCGGCGTATAGCTCATTTTGCAGGCTATTTTTGAGTGGTAGATAGTCAATAGCTCAAATTGCAGGTTGCATTTCATCCTCAGATATTTGGTAAATCAGAGACGATTTTGTACCTTTGCATCGCAGTCTGAAGCATAGTGG
>JAFTAR010000208.1 GCA_017455495.1 Prevotella sp. | reverse complement strand
ATGTAGGCTTAAAGCTACTCATGCTACCGAGCTACTCGTCCTGACCGGTGATGTGGTCCACGGCATCGCGGGCCTGGTCGTTCAGGTTGACGTTGCGGGTGGTCTTGGCCTCGATGGTGCCGGCCTTCATGATGTCGGCCATGTCTACGCCGGTGGCGCTCTTCAGCACGTCGAAGGCCTGGCGGATGGCAACGGGCACGTTGCCGCTCATGGCTGAGATGCCCTGGCCGTCGCCGCTGTAGATGTTGACATCCTTGATGGCGCTGATGGGCTTGGCCACATTCTCTACCACCTGCGGCAGCACCTCAATCATCATCTGCACCACGGCGGCGTTGTTATATTTCTTGTAGGCCTCAGCCTTCTTGTCCATTGCCAGAGCCTCAGCCTCGCCCTTCTTCTGTATGGCGTAAGCCTCGGCCTCGCCCTTTGCCTTGATACCAATGGCTTCCTGCTCCAGGCGGTAGCGCACGGCGTCTGACTCGGCATTCTGAGCCAGGGCCCTCTGCTCGGCCTCGTACTTCTGGGCTTCTGCCACGCGCTTGCGCTGCTCCAGGTCGGCGGCAGCATCCTTCTCCACCTTGTACTTGTCGGCATCGGCGCGCTTCTCAATTTCGGCGGCCAGCTGGTTCTGCTTGATTTCAATCTGTTCCTTTGACAGGATCTGCTCACGTTTGGTCTTCTCAATCTCGGCCTCCACGGTCTTGATGTTGATAGTCTTCTGCTGCTCCTGCTGCTGGATGGCGTAGGCAGCGTCGGCATCGGCCTGTGCGGTGTCGGCCTCGCGCTTCAGGGCGGCGCGCTTCAGGGCCAGGTCGTTGTTCTTGATGGCTATTGCAGTGTCGGCATCCACGCGGGCATCGTTGGCATCCTTGTCAGCCTTCGACACCTCTATCTTCACATCGCGTTCGGCCACGGCGCGGTTGATGGCGGCGTCTTTCTTAATTTTGGCCGTGTTGTCGGCGCCGAGGTCTTTGATGAGGCCCTCGCGGTCGGTGACGTTCTGGATGTTACACGAGATGATTTCTATGCCCAGCTTGGCCATGTCGGGCTGCGCCTTCTGCATCACCTGGTCTGAGAATCCGTCGCGGTCGGTGTTCAGCGAGCGCAGGTCAAGCGTACCAATGATTTCACGCATGTTGCCTTGCAGGGAGTCCTGTAGCTGCTGGGCTATCTCCTGCGGCATCATGTTGAGGAAGTTCTTGGCAGCCAGGCGCGTACCCTCGTTGTTGGGCGTTACGCGGATCTTGGCCACGGCATCCACGTCGACATTGATGAAGTCGTTGGTGGGCACGCTCTCCTCCGTCTTGATGTCGACCGTTATCTGGCCCAGGTACACCTTGTCTAAGCGCTCAAGGAAGGGAATGCGGAAGCCGCCCTTGCCTATGAGCACGCGGGGCTGGCGACTGAGGCCGGAGATGATGAAGGCATACGAGGGGGGGGCCTTGACATAGCTTATGAAGATGAAGAACGCGAGTACCGCTACGGCTACTCCGATAAGGAAATATAATGATGATGGCTCCATAACAGAAAAAATAATGTTAGTGAATGATAGGCAAAGATAGTCATTAACCCCGACACTGCCAAGGAACTGCCGCCACATTTCCAATAATTTAACAAATGCTTTTTCCGAAAAAATACTTAAAAACTTTGGCCGTTGGAAACTTATGTGCTATATTTGCATCTTGTTAGACAAGTATAACCCTTATAAAGACAATAGAATTATGATTGCAATTATCGTCATCGTAGTAGTATTAGTACTGCTTGCCCTCTGTGCTGTCAGCATTTACAACAAACTCGTAAAGCTGCGCAACAACCGTGAGAACGCCTTTGCCAACATTGACGTTCAGTTGAAGCAACGCCATGACCTCATTCCCCAGCTCGTGGCCACTGTGAAGGGCTATGCCCAGCACGAGAAGGAGCTGCTCACCCGTGTCACCGAAGCCCGTGCAGCTGCCATGCAGGCCACCGACATCAACGACAAGATCCAGGCCGAGAACCAGCTCTCGAGTGCACTGGCAGGGCTGAAGGTGAGCCTTGAGGCCTATCCCGACCTGAAGGCCAACCAGAACTTCCTGCAGCTGCAAGGCGAGATTAGCGACATTGAGAACAAGCTGGCCGCCACCCGCCGCTACTTCAACACCGCCACCCGCGAGCTTAACAACTCTGTGCAGACATTCCCGTCGAACATCCTGGCCGGCATGTTCGGATTCCACAAGGAGCCTATGTTCGAGGTGCCCAAGGAGGAGCGTGCCGCCCTTGACAAGGCCCCGGAGATAAGCTTCTAAAATAAGAAGTAAGAAGGACAAAGTATGAAGTACGTAGGAATGCACTCCCTCATGCGGCGCAACAACATGCTTAGCATGGTGCTGCTCGTGGGATTCCCCGTGATACTGCTGGGAGCCTTGTGGCTCTTCTTGGCGGCCATCAACTACTTCAGCCATTCAAGCGGCTACGACGAGTATGGCTACTCGCAGAACTTCCTTGACACAGAGGAGCTGTCGTACTCCTTCATGTCGGTAGCGCCATGGGTGCTGGTGGGAGTGGCTATATGGTTTGTAATCGCTTACTTTGCCAACACGTCGATGATACGCCACGCCACGAGGGCAATGCCCTTGGCCAGGCGCGACAATCCCCGCGTATATAATATTGTAGAGAACCTCACCATGGCCTGCGGCATGCCCATGCCGCAGGTCAACGTGGTTGACGACCCCCAGCTCAATGCCTTTGCCAGCGGCATAAACGAAAAGACTTACACCGTTACTGTTACTACCGGCCTCCTTGACCGCCTCAACGACGACGAGCTGGCTGGCGTGATAGGCCACGAGCTGACCCACATACGCAACAAGGACACGCGCCTGCTCATAACGAGCATAGTCTTCGTGGGCATCATCTCGGCCGTGATGACCATCCTGGTGCGACTGATATGGAACACCTTCCTCTGGGGCGGTGGCAACCGTCGCAGCAGCAACGGCAAGAATAGCGGTGTGAGCATCATTGTGGTGATGATTATCGGTCTGGTTTGTGCTGCCATAGCCTATTTCTTCACGCTGCTCACGCGCTTCGCCATCAGCCGCAAGCGTGAGTTCATGGCCGATGCCGGAGGGGCAGAGCTGTGTGGCAACCCTTTGGCCCTGGCCTCCGCCCTGCGCAAGATTTCCGGCAACCCAGGCCTTGAGAATGTTGGCCGCGACGACATCGCCCAGATGTACATCATTCACCCGCATGCCCTTTCTGGCAAGGGAATAGGCAACTTCTTCAGCCGCATGTTCAGCACCCACCCCGACACGGCAGAGCGCATACGCCTGCTGGAGCAATATTAGAAATTAAGAATTGTCTGTTTGTGACGAACCGTATAAAACTGTGGTTTGACATTTTGAGGCCGTGGCTAAAGCCATTCGTCTTGTTGTTGCTGTTCCTTATGCTGAGTGTTAATGCTGATGCACAGCGCCGTCGCGGCAGGGCTCGCCCCCACCGGCGCACTGCTGTGAGCAACCGCAGTAGCGCCCGTCATCGCAGCGGCGGCAACCACCACCAGCAGCGCATGGCACAGTTCGACCGCGACAACGACATAGACACGGCTACCATTGTAATGCTGGGCAACAGCCTCACGGAAAACGGACGCGACTGGCAGGAGCGTCTCGGCACCACCAAGCATGTGGTGAACCGCGGCATCATAGGCGACAACACAGTGGGCATGAGGGAGCGCCTATATCAGATAGCCCCCTTCCGTCCTAAAGCCATCTTCCTCATGGCCGGCATCAACGACATGGTGGGCAACACCAGCTATGAGCAGGTGGCGCAGCATGTCATCACCCTTATTGAGGCCATACGCTCGCAGGCACCAGAGACGCAGCTCTTCGTACAGAGCATACTGCCCATCGACGAGACCGACGGCAGGTGGCGCACCCTGGCGGGCCGCACCGACGACATCCCCTTTGCCAACATGCTCATCAAGGCCTACTGCGAAACCCACGGCATCACCTTCATAGACATTTTCCACCGCATGACGCGAGGCCGCTCGAACCAGCTTCGCGCCGAGCTGAGCGGCGACGGTCTGCACCTCACTGAACAGGGCTACCGTGTCTGGGCCTTCGAACTGAGAAGGTATATTGAGCGGCTGTAAAATAAAACCATACTTTTTGGCGGCATTTTCTTACTGTTCGTTAAGAAAAGGGGCCAAAAAGAAACATTTTCTCACAAAAAAGTTTGGCGTTTAAAAATTATTGTTTATTTTTGCAATCTGTAACATTTGGCAGAGGCCATAACCTGCGAGGGTCTGGAACCAAGCATGATGTCAGGATATACGAGAATTACACTTATATATACTCGCGCGTACATTATATATATTACAGATAGGCAAGCAATAAATTATTAACAAACAAAAACGAGAGAGAAAACATTTATGGAAAAAAGAATCATGACATTGCTGGCAATGCTATTCCTCTTTTTGGGGGGGGCATTTTCCCAGACTCGCGTCAATGGTACCGTAGTGTCGCAGGATGACGGTGAACCTGTCATCGGCGCAACCGTTCAGGTTGTTGGCACACAGGTCGGTACAGTGACTAACTCGAACGGCCAGTTCTCGCTGACCTGTCCCGCAGGCAGCAATACTCTGCGCATCACATACGTAGGCATGGAACCACTTGAGGTGAGTGCCCGCCCGAACATGCGCATCCTGCTTACCAGCGACCAGACAGCCCTTGATGAAGTCATCGTCGTGGCCTACGGCACACAGAAACGCAGTGCCTTCACTGGTTCGGCTGCACAGCTCACCTCGAAACAGATAGAAAGCCACGTAGCATCGAACGTGATGTCGGCTCTGGCCGGCTCTACACCAGGTGTGCAGGTGATGTCTACCAACGGCGACCCCGCCAGCAACGCACCCACCATTCGCATTCGCGGTATAGGCTCCATGAGCGCTTCCAACAGCCCACTCTACGTAGTCGACGGCATGCCCTACGACGGCAACGTGAATGCCATCAACCCCAACGACGTGGAGTCGATGACAGTGCTGAAGGATGCAGCCGCCAGTGCTATCTATGGCGCACGCGGTGCCAACGGAGTGGTCATCATCACCACGAAGAAGGGCCGCGATCAGGACGCAGAAATCAAGTTCGATGCCAAGTGGGGCAGCAACTCGCGCCTCATTCCGCAGTATGATGTCATTGACAACCCTGCTCAGTACTACGAGCTGGCATTCCGTCAGCTGTACAACTCGGAGATTTATGCAGGCAAGAGTCATGATGATGCCTACGCTTTTGCCAATGCTAATCTGTTCAATCAGTCGAATGGCGGCCTGGGCTATCAGGTATTCACCGTGCCCGAGGGCCAGAATCTCATAGGCACCAACTTCAAGCTCAACCCCAACGCCACGCTAGGCTACAGCGACGGACAGTACTACTACACTCCCGATGACTGGTATGACGAGACCTATCACAATTCGTTCCGTCAGGAGTACAACGTGTCGACCAGCGGCGTCACCGACCGTATCAACTACTACGGATCCGTGGGCTATCTGAAGGACGGCGGACTGGTGAACAACTCTGAGATGCAGCGCTACACTGCACGCCTGAATGTGGACTATCAGGTAAAGAAATGGATTAAGCTGGGTGCCAACTTGAGCTTCACCCACAGCGACAGCGACTCACCCTCGTACTCCACCAGCAACTACATGTCTAGCGGCAACCTGTTCTACATAGTCAACAACATGGGTCCCATCTACCCGCTCTACGTGCGCAATGCTGACGGCACCATCATGAAGGATGACAACGGACTGACCATTTATGATGCCAACCAGACCAACCAGAAACGCCCCAGCGTGGTGGGCAATGCCGTGCGCGACAACGAGGTGAACCGCTCGAAGACCTATGCCGACCGCTTCAACGGCAAGTGGCAGGCCATTATCACCCCCATCGAGGGCCTGACACTTACTGCCAGCATGAGCGCCTACGCATCAAACGTGCGTGAGAACAATCTATACAGCAAGTATGGATCTTCCTCAAACGTGGATGGTGGTGCATACGCACGCCACCAGCGCTCATTCGCTGTCACCAATCAGTACCTCGCCAACTATCGCACTGCCTTTGCCGAAGATACCCACCACTTAGAGGTGCTGGCTGGCTACGAGCAGTACCGTCTGAAGTACCAGAACATCAATGCTTACAACGATCACTTGTTCAACCCATTTATTGGAGAAGTAGACAATGCTGTTGGAAGCGACAACAAGACACTGCACAGCTATACGGACAGCTACATGACCGAAGGCTATCTGGGCCGTGTACAGTATGACTATCAGGACAAGTATTTTGTAAGCGCTTCCTTCCGCCGCGACGCCTCCAGCCGTTTCGCTCCCGGTCATCGCTGGGGCAGCTTCGGCTCCGTGGGCCTGGCTTGGGAGATGAAGAAAGAGTCGTTCCTGCAGGACGTCAACTGGATTGACCTGCTGAAAGTGAAGGTCAGCTATGGTGTGCAGGGCAACGACAACGTGGGCGACAATGTAGGAACGGGCAGCCACCCCTACTATCCCTACTCCGATATGTATACAGCCAGTTACAACCCTGAGACGGGCAACTACTCTCTAGTGCTCACCCAGAAGGGAAACGAGGAATTGACGTGGGAGACCTCAAAATCGCTCAACATCGGTGTAGACTTCAGCCTGTTCAACAGCCGCCTGAACGGTACCATTGAGTACTTCAACCGCAAGACTGAGGACCTGCTCTACAACAAGCCCCTGCCACTGTCAGCCGGTATCGTTACGGGTAGCTTCCCCATGAACATCGGAGCCGTGCGCAACTCCGGCTTCGAAATAAGCCTTGACGGAGTCATCCTGAAAACGCGTGACATCACTTGGAGTGCCAACCTGAACCTGACCCATTACAAGAACAAGATTTTGGAACTCGACCCTACCGTGGCTGAGAATGGCATCAAGCGCTCGTATTACATCTACACCGTGGGCGGTTCACTCTTCAATTCATATATGTACAAGTATGCCGGTGTTGACCATGAGACAGGCAAGGCACTCTATTACTACAATCTGTGGCAGCAGGAACAAGCTACTGATGATGCCGGCAATCTGCTGTGGAATGACGAAGCAAAGACTGACCCAAAGATGGTTGACGTACTTGATAAAGACGGAAACCGCATTTATACCGGCGAGGTTGGCACGACCGACAACTTCTCGGAAGCCGACCAGTACGACTGCGGCACCACACTGCCAAAGCTCTATGGCGGTTTCGGAACGACACTAACGGCCTATGGCTTCGACCTCTCCGCACAGTTCCAGTTCCAGCTGGGCGGCAAATTCTATGACGGCACCTATCAGGCCCTGATGCATACCAGCGACCAGGCCATCGGTAGCGCATGGCACAAGGATGCCCTGGACTTCTGGGACAAGGATACCAATCCCAACAGCAACGTTCCCCGCTTAGACGATGACTTCAGCGTAAGCCAGGCTGCCATAGACCGATTCATGACCAG
The DNA here is from genome assembly GCA_017455495.1 of Prevotella sp. Lineage (GTDB taxonomy): Bacteria > Bacteroidota > Bacteroidia > Bacteroidales > Bacteroidaceae > Prevotella. The sequence goes on along the minus strand of JAFTAR010000208.1, from coordinate 13,080 downwards.
CTCTAATTACCTGAGCATCAACAACGTGACACTGGGCTATACCTTCCCGCGCAACTGGATATCCAAGCTTTCCATTTCTTCACTTCGTGTGTATGTGGCTGGCGAGAATCTTGCCGTGTTCACTAAGCGCAAAGGTATGGACCCACGTTTCTCGCTTGGTATTGGTAGCTATGTTTATGGCTCTGGTGCCACGACCAACTATTACTCAGCACTGCGCAACATCACTGCCGGTCTGACAGTTTCTTTCTAAGTTAGAGATTGAACATTGAATAATAATAAGACTATAAAGCTATGAAAATATATAAATTATCATTGTTTGCCGCTGCATTGTTTGCTGGCTCTGCTTGCAACGACATTGACGAGCAGGTTCCGGAAGGCAGTGAGATGACTGCAGAGCAGCTTCAGGAAACTTACTCTGCTGACCCTACGCGTGCTGAGGCTGCATTCTCAGGTATGTTTACTATGATGGGGCAGCCATGCTACACCTTTGGCGAAGACCAGGGACGTGCCGATGACTTTGGTTACATTGCTATGGCACTTTCACAAGACCTCGAAGGCCCCGATGCCATCTCCCCCAATTCGGGCTATAACTGGTTTTCGACAGCTTGTTCCTATACTTCCCGTACTCCGACATACGCTAATCCGCGCCTGCGCTACTCTATGCCCTATAACCAGATTGGTGCTGCCAATGACATAATCACTACCTTCGGTGCGCGCGAAGGCCAGGAGGATGTCTACAAGGTGGCACAGGCTCGTGCCATTCGTGCCTTTGCCTATATGGCACTCGCGCCTTATTTCTCCTTCAGGTATACGGGGCATGAGAACGACTTGTGCGTTCCCATCGTCACGCCCGAGACCGAAGATGCCGCCAATAATCCACGTGCCACGGTGAAGGAGGTATACGACCTCATCATCAGCGACCTAAACTACGCCGTGGAGCATCTGGAAGGCTATGACCGTGGCAGCGACAAGAGCCGCATTGACCAGCAGGTGGCCTACGGTCTGCGCGCACGCGCCAATTTGGCTATGGAAAAATGGGCAGAAGCTGCCAGCGATGCAGAGAAAGCTGCTCAGGGCTATACACCGGCCAGTATCGCCGCTGTATCTACTCCTTCATTCTATGACATCAATGATGCCAACTGGATATGGGGCATTGACATCACCAAGGCATCAGTCACTGACTGGCCCTATCAGACATCCCCCTCTTGGATTGGCTCCTTCTCTGGTAACAGCTATGCAGCTGCCGTGGGGGTGTGGTATCAGATTAACCAACTGCTCTATGACAAGATTCCTGCATCTGACGTGCGCAAAGGCTGGTGGCTTGATGCTGATGCACACTCACCACTTCTCAACACTATCAGCTGGGCGGGCGTAACTGGCGATGCCATCGTCGACCTGGAAATCAGCGATGTGAAAATGGCCATGGTGCCTTACACTAATGTGAAGTTCGGAATGATGTCTGGCATTGGCTCCGATGTGAACGACAACGACTTCCCCCTGATGCGTGTTGAGGAGATGCTTCTTGTGCAGGCTGAGGGCTATGCCAAGAGCGGCAATGAAGGAAAGGCAAGTGAAATCCTCAACAGCTTCGTTACCACTTATCGCGACCCATCCTATAAGATTGACGGCCGCGGACTGTCGCTGACCGACGAAATATGGTTCCAGCGGCGCGTGGAGCTGTGGGGCGAAGGATTTGGCTACAGTGATGCCCACCGACTGGGTAAGCCTATTGTCCGAGTGCATGGACATTACGACACTGTGACCAATGAAGACGGTGAGACTACTTTGAAACCCGTCATTGACAATCCCACTAACTATGACAATGCATACCAGTTTAACCTGGCCTCTGATAATCCGTGGTGCCTGATGCGCTTCTCACAGTCGGAGATTAATGCCAATGCAGCCATTGTTGACAATACGGGAGGACGAGTGCCTTCACGCTACGACGGACTTGAACTGCGCGACGGCGTGACAGATTAAATGAGGATTGATAATTGAACATTGAACATTATTAAGTATTTATTGATTATGAAGAATTTCATGAAATATAGCCTTGCCGTTGTCGTTGCCGCCTTGGGCTTTGTGGCGTGCCTCGATAATGACGACTACCAGATTGCTACCGTTTCCGGTACACAGGTCTATTTCAGCAATGCCCTGGAAGACTCGTATGAGATCTCACAGGAAGCTACCAGCTTCAGTGTGCCCATTCTGCGCATTGACACGGCTGACGCCGCAACTGTACCACTCACTGTCACTATGAATTCAGGTTCCATTTTTTCCATAGCTAACAGTGTCAGCTTTGCCGCTGGAAGTAATGAAGCCCAACTACAGGTGAGCTACGACCCCTCGAAGATAGAGTATGGAAAGTACGACACCATTACCATAGCCATCGACCCCGAATACGTCACACCCTATGGCGCTACTTCCTACACCTTTACTGCAGGTCTCACTGACTGGGGACCATGGGGAAAATGGAATGAGGCAGGCACTGCCACCTATACCTATGCCAACTACTGGAGCGGTTATGACCCAGGGCTGCCTTTTGTCTATCGTCATAACACAATTCGCACTAACCTGTATCAGTTCAAACTGAGCAACTGGGGATCGGGCGTTGACATCGTGTTTGACTACGACAAGTCGACAGGCTTTGTCACATGTGCTCCGCAATATGCTGCAACCCATAGTACCTATGGACAGGTATTAGTGGCCGACAGCTACTACTATTGGTATAATGTGCGTGGCACCGACATCAGCAAGATGAGTGACGATGACTATGGACGCTTTGACGAGGAAAATGGAATCATCACTATCCCCCTGGCCTGGTATGTCAGTGCCGGCACCTTCGGCTACAATGTTGAGACCATCACCATCGACGGATACGTGCGTGCCGACCTTACAGCAATGGTAGACTATGCAGGCAAGTTCATCGATGCACGCGACAATTACTCATTAGTAGCCGATGTGGCACTGGGAGCTGACGTTGAAAAAGCAAATCTTGCTTTGGTTGCCGGCAATCCAACAGAGGATGACATTGCAGCCATTGCCAACGGAACCTACGAACCCCTAAAGGAACTGACCGAGAGTGGCAGAGTCTATTTTGATGCCAATGAGCTTGAGGACGGCGACTATACCTTTGTGCTTGTGCCTTTCTTTGAAGGCGAGGCCCTGGAAGCGCAGACCGTTTCCTTCAGCTATGCCACGGCCGGCAAGGAGATATGGAATCTCGTTGGAACGGGTGATTACACCTACACTATTTTCTTTGCTGATGAGGACGAAGAGGGGAACGTGATTCCTGTGAAGGACCCGGATTTGGAAATCTATCAGAGCCAGGATGACCCAACACGCTTCAAGATTACTCACTGGGGTTACGATACGGATTTTATATTCACATGGAACTCTGTGAGTGGACAGGTAAATGTTCCTCAGAACTTTTCGGGCTATACGGATCCTTCCTATGGCGATGTATACGTGATGGAAGCAGCAGACTACAATCCAGAACGTTACGCCAGTTATAGCAGCGAGTACAATGCAGAGAATAGCACGTTCAGTTTCCGCGTGGCCTATTTTGTTGAAGTTGGGTCTTTTGGTGCAGGCTATGAGACGCTGGCCGTGAATTGGAATGGTGGTGACGCAGCACGCTCTTGGGATGCTGTACAGCGTAAGAATCCCACCATCAGGGCAATTCAGCTGAATCCCTTCAACCGCTATCAAGCTATGATGGCTGCCAAGCACATGAAGACTGTCAATGTCAATCTGCACATTGTGAGTAACGAGCGCTAAACAGAGGCAAGGACATCAAACACAACTCATTTAGGCGGCACTACCCACACACGGGCGGTGCCGCTGCTTTTCTTTCCGACCACAAGCTCCATGCGGCCCTTACGCTCCAAAAAGTCCGGCAAACGTTTGGCGGTGTCGGGGAAAAGTGCTACCTTTGCAGCGAATAAAATAGAATAGTATGTGTACAGTAATGCTTTCATACGATCAGAACGACGTTCAAGCACAGCAGACATTAGACACTCTGCTTAAGACAGGCTTGTTTACACAGTTGTTTGTCAATATGGAACAGAATGATATTGACGAGCTGCAAGATATATGCTTAGATGACAAAGGAGAAGCCGCCCTGAATGCTTTCATGGAAGATGCAAAAAGGAGAATACCACAGAGAAACATGTCGCTCGGTGAGGCCTATAAGGTAGTAATGGGTGAGATACAGACATTATACAACTCAAAAGATGCAATATCAATATGACTTTACGCCAAAGGCAGTAGAGAAGATTATTGAATTCTACGCTCATGTAGTGTTGAGGTATCAACATACGTATTCTTTGGATGATATGGAGCGAAACGTCCATCAGACCATTTTTAATGGCTACAGGATAGAACAGACTATTCAACGTCGTCATCCAACGATTTCCCGTTGGCAGGGATTACACATGGCAAAGATTGGGAAATGGTATTACGCCTATTCTATCAAAGGAAATACCATTACTATTGAAGATGCATGTCACCAACTGAATATGCACGATTGAGTTTGGCAGGTGCCGCCAGAATCTTTTTTTTGCCCAAACGGGGCGGGTGCCGCCTCTCTGATTATTCTTCCTCCTGGCACAAGGCTTGCCACAGTCCTGCTCCAAAAAGTCTGAGAAACTTTTGGCGGTATCAAGCAAAAGTGCTATCTTTGTAGGCAAAATACAAAACTACTCTTTATTATGGAGGATATGGATATCCGCTGGCAGCAGCGTTTTGAAAATTTCAGCAAAGCCCTGGTCCTGCTAAATGATGCCGCAGATATTGTGTCGCGACAAGTTGACTATGGTAATGATGTGTCTGATTTGCTCCGGGAAGGGCTAATACAGCGGTTTGAATACACGCACGAATTGGCATGGAATGTAATGAAAGACTATGCTTCTTATCAAGGTTACGTAGATGTCAGAGGCTCTCGCGATGCCATTAGATATGCACTCAACGTAGGCTTGATAAATGACAGAAATTGGATGAAGACGATTGAAGACCGCAACCAGTCGTCTCATCACTATGACAGTGCAACGGCAGAGGCAATCATGGCAAGAGTAATAGGCGACTATCTGCCTCTATTTAATACCTTTGAACAAACGATGAAGGGACTGCGATAATGATGTACGGATTAAAGGACGACGAGCTAAAACTGCTGAGGGAGACCTTTGAAAAAACGCCAAACCTGCAGAAGGTGATACTCTACGGCTCACGGGCAAAAGGCAACTACAGACCTTTTTCGGATGTGGATGTCACGCTGATAGGCGAACATCTCACCAACGATGACCTTGCCGACGTGGCCTTTAGACTGTCGGAGTCATCGCTACCTTATTTCTGTGACGTGTCTCTGTTTAGCAAACTGCAAAATCCTGCTCTTATTGACCATATCAAACGCCGTGGGAAGGCTATCTATATTGCATAGAAACTTATTCTTCCTCCTGGCACAAGGCTTGCCACAGTCCTGCTCCAAAAAGTCTGAGAAACTTTTGGCCATATCAAGCAAAAGTGGGAGATAACATAAATAAAGTTATTTTTTCTGCCAAAATATCAGCCGTTTGGAGAAAAATGTGTAATTTTGTCAGTTCAAAATGAACAGTAAAGAGCTGCAAGCCATAAAACAACGGTACAACATCGTGGGCAACTGCGATGCTCTGAACCAGGTTCTTGACGTTGCCCTGCAGGTGGCGCCGACCGATTTGAGTGTGCTCATCAACGGCGAGAGCGGCGTGGGCAAGGAGATTATCCCGCGCGTAATCCATGACAACTCTCCGCGCCGCAGCTAGAAATACTTTGCCATAAACTGCGGGTCCAAACCCGAAGGCACCATCGACAGCGAACTCTTTGGCCATGTGAAAGGCTCATATACCGGCGCCATAGGCGACTCCCCCGGCTATTTCGGCGTTGCCAACAAGGGCACGCTGTTCCTTGACGAGGTGGGCGAGCTGCCGCTGGCCACCCAGGCCCGTCTGCTGCGAGTGCTTGAGACGGGCGAGTACATCCCCGTGGGTGCCACAGAGGTGAAGAAGACCGACGTGCGCATCGTTGCCGCCACAAACATCAACGTGCGCCAGGCCATCAGCGAGGGCCGCTTCCGCGAAGACCTGTACTACCGCCTTAACCGCATTCCGCTGATGATGCCGCCGCTGCGCGAGCGTGGCGAGGACATCATACTGCTGTTCCGCCTCTTCGCAATGGAGATAGCCGAGCGCTACAAGATGGAGCGCGTTCAACTGACGGAGGAGGCCAAGCAGATGCTGCTGCACTACAAGTGGCCGGGAAATGTGAGGGAGCTGAAGAATATTACCGAGCAGATCAGCGTGCTGAGCAAGGAGAGGGTTATCACTCCCGAAGTGCTGGCAAAGTTCATCCCTCAGGACCGCGACACCACGCAGTTGGCCGTGCTGCCCAACCAGGGCGGCGACCACTCGTTTGAGAACGAGCGCGAGATACTGTATAAGATATTGTTTGAGCTGCGCGGCAACGTGAACGACATGCGCCACGAGATGAGCCAGCTGAAGAAGCAGATAGAGGACGTGCAGGCCAAGCCGGCCACCATCATAGGAACAACCGGCATGCCCGCCACGCTTACGGCACCTGCCGCTATGAATGCCCAGCAGGCTCAGTTGGAGGATGCCGAGGCCGAGGAATATGTGGAACCGGCACCCGAGGCAGAGAACCTTAACCTCAACGACCTGAGCCGCCAGATGCTGGAGAAAGCCTTGGAACGCAACAATGGCAACCGCAAGAAGGCCGCCCAGGAACTGGGCATCAGCGACCGGACGCTATACCGGAGGCTGAAGCAGTACGGAGTTGAGAATTGAGGGTTGAGATTTGAGGATTGAGAGTTATGGTGAGACCAGGAATAGCAAGAGCGGCAAGAACGTGGCTGATAGGTGCATTGACAGCATTTGTCACTTGTCACTTATCACTCCTCGCTTCCTCCTGCTCCGTGAGCTACACCTTCAACGGAGCCAGCATAGACTATACCCAGACAAAGACCATAGAGATTGCCGACTTCCCCATACGCTCCAACTACGTGTGGGGTCCCATGGCCAGCATCTTCAACAACCAGCTCAAGGACCAGTATGCCAACCACACCAAGCTGCAGCAGGTGAGGCGCAACGGCGACCTGAAGATAGAGGGCGAGATAACACGCTACGAGCAGAGGAATAAGTCGGTATCGGCCGAGGGAACATCGGCACAGGTGGAACTCACCATGACCGTCAACGTGCGCTTTACCAATAACAAGAAACACTCCGACGACTTCGAACGGCAGTTCTCGGCTTCCCAAAGCTACGACTCCAACCTCAGCCTCAACTCTGTGCAGGAGGAGCTGGTGACACAGATGGTAAAAGACATCTGCGACCAGATTTTCAACGCCACCGTGGCCAACTGGTGATGGAGTTGAGATTTGAGAGTTGAGAATTAAGAGACATTGTTACTATGAATATTACAGAGCTTATCCACCACCCGGAACGCATGGACCGCGACACGCTCTACGAGCTGCGTTCGCTCCTGGCACTCTATCCCTACTTCCAGAATGCGCGGCTGCTTCTGCTGCAGAACCTCTACCTGCTGCACGATGCCACCTTCGACGAGGAACTGCGCAAGGCCGCCATCTATATCACCGACCGGAAGATGATATTCCAGATGATAGAGGCCGGCCACTACAAGCTGGCACCGCGCAGGGAGAAGCCTGCCGAGAGACAGCCCTACAGCCCGTCGGTGACCAAGGGCCTGACGGGAGGCGAGAGCCTGCATGACAGCCGCACCATATCGCTCATTGACGACTTCCTCGACTCGCTGCCACGTGAAGACCTGCCCGGAGCATCCTCTATGCCGCGCAAGCCAACCCCGGCTGACGCCACAACAGACTATGTGGCCTACCTTCTGGAGTGTGAAGAAGAGATGGCACCCGTGGAAGAGGTCAGCGAAGCTCCCCAGATGAAGGGGCAGGACCTCATTGACAGCTTCATAAAGAACGACACCGGCAAGATAGTGCTCAACGAGAAGCCGCAGCTGAAGCCCGAGCTGCCAGAGGAGACAACCACCGAAGAAGCACCCGCAGAGGACGTAAATACCGAGGCAATGGCACGTATTTACATGAAACAGGGCAATTATTCGCGGGCTTTGCAAATTATTAAGCAATTAAGTTTGGAGAATCCGAAAAAAAATGCTTACTTTGCAGACCAAATCCGCTTTATCGAAAAAGTGATAATAAACAACAAATACAAAAAATAAAAAAAGAACACAAATGTACCCATTACTTCTTATCCTTATCATCATCGCCGCCATACTCATGGTGGGCATAGTGCTTATCCAGGAATCGAAAGGCGGCGGCCTGGCATCAAACTTCGCCTCATACAACCAGATTGGCGGTGTCCGCAAGACCACCGACATCATTGAGAAGACCACATGGGGCCTGGCAGCTGCCATGGTGGTGATAAGCGTTCTCTGCGCCTATGTTGCTCCTTCAAGCAGCACTCAGACCGTTGTCAGCGGTATGCAGCAGACTCCTGAGGCCAACCCCGCCAACCAGCAGGGCGTAGAGGCTACTCCGTTCCAGGCTGAACCTGCCGACGCAGCTCCCGCAGCTCCCGCCACTGACGCAGCTGCTCCTACAGAGTAATTTAGACCTTAGAATTAAGATTTATCGCCTGTGGCGATAACGAATTAAGAGTTAAGAATTAGCTGTGTGCCACAATTCTTAACTCTTATTTCTTATTTTAATTCTAAATTCCTAATTCCTATTCGGCGAAGCCGACAACTCTTAATTCTTAAATCTTAACTCTAAACTCGCAGATGATAATCGCTATTGACCAAAGCACTTCTGCTACCAAGGCCCTTTTGTTTGATGAACAGTGCCGTTTGTTGGCCCGTGCCGACAAGGAACACCGCCAGTACTACCCCCGTGAGGGTTGGGTGGAGCACGATGCCGAGGAGATTTATGACAACATGGTGGAGGTGATCCGCCAGGTTGTCTCTGATGCCTGTGTTGCAAAACCACACAGCCCGCAGAGCGTCGGTGGGCCTTTTACCATTGCCATCACCAACCAGAGGGAGACCGTCGTGGTGTGGGACAAAGCCACCGGCAAGCCCATCAGCCACGCCGTGGTGTGGCAGGACACTCGCGGTGCAGAGCTGTGCCGCACCCTGCAGGCCCAGGGCCACGGCCCAATGGTGATGGAGCGCGCAGGCCTGCTTATCGACCCCAACTTCTCGGCCACCTGCGTGGCATGGCTGCTTGACAACATACCCGATGCTCGCCAGCAGGCAGAGAGCGGCCAGCTGCTCATGGGCACCATCGACACCTGGCTCATCTGGAAGCTCACGGGCGGCAAGGTGCATGCCACCGACACCACAAACGCCTCGCGCACCCTGCTGTTCAACATACACACCATGCAGTGGGACGACGACCTGCTCGCCCTCTTCCGCATTCCCCGTACAATGATGCCCAGCGTCCTTCCCTGCGATGCAGTCTATGGCGAAACCACCGTTGAGGGCCTGTTCAGTGAGCCCGTGAAGATTGCCGGAGTGCTGGGCGATAGCCACGGAGCACTGGCCGGACAGATGTGTTTCAGCGAAGGCATGGGCAAGGTTACCTACGGCACCGGCTCAAGCGTCATGGTAAACATTGGCACCAAGCCGCTTACGCCGCCAAAGGGTCTCGTCACCAGCGTGGCCTTCTCCCTCCTTGGCAAGCACTACTACGGCTACGAAGGAAACATCTACAGCACGGGAGCCACGCTGAAGTGGATTGCCGACCAGCTTAAGATGGTAGACCACCCCCGCGAGATGGAGGCCTTGGCCACCAGCGTACCCAGCTCCGGCGGTGTCTATATAGTGCCAGCCTTCAGCGGTCTTGGAGCCCCCTGGTGGCGCAGCGATGTGAAGGGTGCAGTGCTCGGCCTCACCTTTGCCACTACAAAGGCCCACTTCATGCGTGCCGCCCTGGAGAGCATTGCACTTCAGGTTACCGACCTCGTTGGAGCCATGACACGCGCCACCGGCGAGCCACTACGTGAGATTGCCGCCGACGGCGGACCCACAAAAAACATGTTCCTCATGCAGCTGCAGGCCGACCTGCTCTCCACGCCTGTTGTTTGCACAGAAGTCGACGATGCGTCGGCCCTTGGCGCTGCCGTCATGGCCGGGTTCGCCACGGGGCTATGGCACTCCTTCGACGAGGTGGCCGCACTGCGCAAGGTGACAAGTGTCATCAAGCCGCAGGCCGACCGCCACGAAGACCTCTATCAGGGCTGGCTCAAGGCCGTAGGGCAGTTGCTTTAGTCTCCATACTCTTTGCGGGCATTGAAGCAAGGGCAGGCCTTTGCGGCCAGGTCGCAGTGGCCCAGCACCCTGGCTTCGGGAAATTGTGCCTTCAGCCGTCCTATCAGTTGTCTGAGGGTCTCCCGCTGCTCAGGAGTCCTGGTGTCGGCAGGCTGCATCAGGCTGTCAACGCCTCCCACGTAGCATACTCCAATACTGTTTCTGTTGTGGCCCGTGCAGTGTGCTCCTGCCATAGTCAGAGGGCGGCCTTCCTGTATGGTGCCGTCAAGCAGCACCAGATAGTGATAGCCTATCATACGGAAGCCGCGCTGGCGGTGCCACAGGTCCACGTCGGCCGCAGTGTGATGGCGGCCGGCGGGAGTGGCTGTGCAGTGTACAATAATCTCTGTGATATGTCTCATGTCCACGGGCGGTTTTCAGAATGTGACAACAGGTTTGAACGAAGCACCGTCGGGGCGGAACAGTCGGCAGTGTATTCTGCCTGCCGCTTTCTCCTTGAGGTGGTAAACCAGGCGTTCGGTGGTGGCGGTGTCCAACCAGCTGTATATCAGCAAGTGCCACAGCGGGTGGTCGGTGCCCAAGGGGCGTGGGTGGTCGAAGCTGTCCGGCAGCAACACTATCTGTACGGCGCTTTTCCTGGTTATCATGCCGCTCACGTGGTCGGTATAGGCAAGGCGTATGCTCCTCATGCATCCCTGTTCGTGTCTCACGGTCTGCAGCTGTCCGTTGATGGCCACCTGTAGCCAGTTGAACACGCTCACAGACATCTGGTTCAGCAACTGGCAGGCATTAACAAACGGGTTTTCGCCATCGTTCTGCTTATTGTTTATCTTCATGCTTGTTCTTTTCATTACTTGTTTCTCCTTTTTCTTTTGTTGGTTCATGGCCTGCGGTTCAGGGGCGCCTTCCTGCCGCGTTGCCTTTCTGGTGCAAAAGTATGCAGAAATATGGTGCCCAAAAGGGGAAAGTGAGAATAATGCCGATTTTGTGGGCAGCGGGGTGAAACTGCGGGCAGAGTGCGGGCAAAAAGGCATAAAAATTCTCCGAATCGCTTGGCGGTTCGGATTTTTTGTTTTATCTTTGCAGCCGAGCAATACGTTTTGACTAATGTACTGTTGAAAGATGGGCAGAAACGGAATGACACGGAATACCCGCAGGGAGTTCTATGGCGAGGTCAGTAAGTTTTTTATTGACATTGCCAAGTTGATTTTTGCAGGTGTGATATTAGCAGGAATCCTAAAAGAGGATGTTAGCATTCTTTGGTTACTGGGAGGAGGCGCACTGTCTATGATTGTTGCCTTTATGGGTTATTATCATTATTTCAAACTAAGCAAAAAGTAAATATTATGGCACTTTTCTATTTCTTCTTGGCTTTCTCCATTGTGACAATAATCTCTATGCTATGGACTAATCATATTGAAAAGAAATATGAACACATGGAGAACAAATGAAAGACAAAAAGCGTAAGCTCGTCTAATAATGCACGGGCTACCTGCTACTAATTAATAGAAAACAATAAATAGAAAGCAATGATATAGAAAGAAAAGAACTGAGCAACCGGCTCTGCCGTTTCGCTCGTTGAAGAAAGACATGTTGAGATAGAGTGTTTACTCTTACTGGCTTTTAGTCCGAAAATCGCCAAATTTACGACTGAAATACTGCCGACGTAAGATGTGAATACTTACACCTGTATAGGTGTGAGTTTTCCATTGGGCAGTATTGGGCGTTTGGCGATAACCTATTGAAAAACTTGTAACTATCTGATATATAAAGGAAAAGCCCACTTTGTTATGATAAGCGGTAACAAATCAGTAACAAAATGGCCTTTTTATCGACTTTAGCGGGCTTTTCTTGGGGCAAAGGTAGTAATAATTTCCCAACTGACAAAGGAAAAGCCCAAAAACTTGCATCTGGCATCGTTGAGGCTCTTTGTAGTTCCCCTGCCCCCATCTGGTTAAGGAAAAAGCGGGTACACCGTCAAGGCATCCCGCTTAGTTCTTAGAGGTAAGCCCAAATCTGGGCTGTCAATCCTTACAGGGTCTTGCAAAGATATTCAAAGAACACTCCACAAAATCACTGCCAACAATCCCCTCTAATTTGCTGTAGAGGTTCTGTGTTATTGTGTTGCTCATATCAATAAGTAACAACCGCCTCTTATCATCCTGTTCATATCGGCTCATAAGCCCCTCAATCTCACCAACTGCCTTTTGCAAACTCTCAACAATCCCCATAAATTGAGGCATTGCAAAAGCGGTTCTCAACTCTGGGTTTTGTTTCCCACTTGCTACATTGGTAGCGTTCTTTTCCTGTCTCATAACTCTAAGATTTAGCAATAAAAAAGCCCTCTGCTTAGGTGTGCTCGGCTCTTAGAGTAACCGTGTGGGCGTTTCCACTTCCACCACCATACAAAGGGCAATTATAGTAAGACGGTCACGTGACCGCTCTAAGATTTAGCGTTACAAAGGTAAGCATTTTCTTTCATACTTGCAAGGTTGAGGCTTAAAAAACGCTATAAATTGGCTAATTTGGCCTAATTCCCCCTTATTTGGGTACTATCAGCCCTCAACATCTGGCATATTAAGCCCCTGCCTTTTGCTGTAGAGTTCCCACGCTGTTATATCGGCCTTGCTCAACTTATTAAAGAATCCGCTATTCTATCCCCTATATACCGAGAACGCTACAGATTTCGGAGATGTACTTCAGCATCGTGGCGGGCTCCCATTTCCCGTTAGCATTACTCCTCACCTTTTTGTATTTTGACAGATACCGAAAGAT
>JAFTAR010000207.1 GCA_017455495.1 Prevotella sp. | reverse complement strand
GATTGAGAAGCTGGGCGGTATGGCCAAGGCTATTGAGACCGGTCTGCCCAAGATGCGCATTGAGGAGGCCGCTGCCCGCACTCAGGCCCGCATTGACTCTGGCGTTCAGACCATCGTTGGCACCAACAAGTATCGCCTTGAGCACGAAGACCCCATTGACATCCTTGAGGTGGACAACACCGCCGTGCGCAAGCAGCAGGAGGAGAGCCTCGCTCAGGTGCGTGGTTCCCGCGACGAGGCTGCATGCCAGGCTGCACTGAAGGCTATCACGGAGTGCGTGCGTGACTTCAAGGAAGGTCGCAAGAGCGAGAACAACCTCCTTGACCTGGCCGTAAAGGCTGCCCAGCTGCGCTGCACCCTTGGTGAGATTTCAGATGCCTGCGAAGAGATAGTAGGCCGTTACAAAGCAGTAATTAGAACAATTTCAGGCGTGTATTCATCAGAAAGTAAGAACGACAGCGACTTCGAGTTGGCTTGCAAGCTGACCGATGAGTTCGCAGAGAAGGAAGGCCGCCGCCCGCGCATCTTCATTGCCAAGATGGGCCAGGACGGTCACGACCGAGGTGCAAAAGTAGTGGCTACGGGCTATGCCGACTGTGGCTTCGACGTTGACATGGGACCGCTGTTCCAGACTCCTGCCGAGGCTGCCCGCGAGGCCGTGGAGAACGATGTCCACGTGGTGGGTGCCTCTTCACTGGCTGCAGGCCATAAGACCCTCATTCCGCAGCTCATTGAAGAGCTGAAGAAGCTTGGCCGCGAGGACATCATGGTCATTGCCGGCGGCGTGATTCCCGCCCAGGACTACGACTTCCTCTATCAGGCTGGCGTTGCTGCCATCTTCGGTCCCGGCACATCGGTTGCCAAGGCCGCAGTTGAGATGATGAAGATTCTGCTCGACAAGGAGTAGCCTTCAAATATATTTAGAGCCACGGATTACACGGATGTCACGGATTCTTAGCCTGATGGATAGTCCGCAGAATCCGTTAATCCGTGGTTTGACAAGACTTCAGACACTAGACTTCTTAAAAAAAATATGAAATTACGAATAGCGGTTCTGCCGGGCGACGGAATAGGCCCGGAGATTATGAAACAGGGAGTGGCGGTGATGGATGCCGTCGCTGCCAAGTTCGGTCACGAATTTGAGTATGAGGAGGCATTGGTGGGAGCCATAGCCATAGAAACTGTTGGCAATCCCTATCCCGACGAGACCCACGAGGCTTGTATGAGGGCCGATGCCGTGCTTTTTGCTGCCGTGGGCGACTTGAAGTACGACAACAACCCAACGCTGAAGGTGCGTCCGGAGACCGGGCTGCTGGCCATGCGCAAGAAGCTGGGCTTGTTTGCCAATGTGCGTCCCGTGGCCACTTTCGACTGCCTGCTGCATAAGTCGCCGCTGAAGGAAGAGCTGCTACGGGGGGCCGACTTCGTTGTAATCCGCGAGCTTACTGGAGGAATGTACTTCGGTGAGAAATATCAGGACAACGACCGTGCCTATGATACTAATGTGTACACCCGCCCTGAGGTGGAGCGCATCCTGAAGGTGGCCTTTGAGACAGCCCGCCAGCGCAGGAAGCACCTCACGGTGGTAGACAAGGCCAACGTGTTGGCATCAAGCCGCCTGTGGCGTCAGATTGCCAAGGAGATGGAGCCTCAATATCCTGACGTGACCACCGATTACATGTTTATTGACAACGCCTCTATGAGGGTGTTGACAGAGCCCCGCTTCTTTGACGTGATTGTTACAGAGAACACCTTTGGCGATATTCTGACCGACGAGACCTCCTGCATAACAGGCTCCATGGGCCTGCAGCCTTCGTCATCGCTGGGCGAGCACACCCCGCTGTTCGAACCTGTTCATGGCTCGTGGCCGCAGGCCAAGGGGCAGAACCTGGCCAATCCGCTGGCTCAGATTCTATCTGCCGCCATGCTGCTGGAACATTTCGGACTCAAGCAGGAAGGAGCATTGGTACGGGAGACGGTCAACGCATCGCTTGATGCCAACGTAAGGACTCCTGAGATTCAGGTTGAGGGAGCACCAAAGTATGGCACAAAGGAAGTGGGGCAGTGGATAGTTGACTACATAGCTAAGGCATAGCCTCGCTTTTGCAGTCAACACTATAATTGCGAAATCAAGAACAAAAAAATATTAAATGAAACTTTTAGACAAGCTGTTTGGCCGCAAGGCCACCGACAACGAAACAAAGACGGGAGGCATGGAGGACTTCATGACCCTCATCAGAGTGTATTTCCAGGCAGTAATGGCATCCGACCTTCACATCACCAACCTCGCAGCCCTGCCAGACCTCAGGACCTTTAAGGTGACCCTGAAGGTTCCCACGCAAGGAGGCAAACTTGGGGTAGGGGAGAAGACACGCTGCAAGAAGATTCTGAAGGAAATGTACGAAATGGACGACAACTTCTTCAAGGAGATAGACCAGAGCATAAGCCGCCGCTGCAAGAAGATACAGGACGTGCAGACATATCTGCTTCAGTTCCAGTCGTTTGTGCAAGATTTAATGATGCTTACCAGCAACCTTATGAAGTTCAAACTCCGCATGCCCAGCTTCTTCAAGAAGGCTATCTACGGCATGACAGAGAAGACCGTTCACGACATCTACACCAAGAACGACTTCAAGGATGCCGGAGTTTTGAAAACCGTTGTTGAGGTGCGCGAGCTGAACAAGCGCCTTGTCTTTTCCGAGAAGTGGAGCACAGACTTTGTCTATCGCGTAGTGATGCTTGCAAAGAAAGAGAAAAAGCCGGGAAAATAAGTGAACAAGTAAAAAACGAATAAGCAGACTTTGGACAACGACGAGCTTTTTATGCGCCGCTGCCTGCAATTGGCGAGGCAGGGTAGGGCAGGGGCTAAGCCCAACCCCATGGTCGGGGCAGTTATAGTGGCTGACGGGACTATCATAGGCGAGGGCTACCACGTAAGATGCGGAGAAGGCCATGCAGAGGTAAACGCCTTCAGAAGCGTTAAGCCAGAGCATGAAAAGTTACTGTCTAAGTCTGTGATATATGTGTCGTTAGAGCCCTGTGCTCACTATGGGAAAACACCTCCTTGCGCAGACCTTATAGTAAGCAAAGGAGTGAATAGGGTAGTGGTTGGCTGTGTTGACGAGTTTGCTCAAGTAAAGGGCCGAGGCATTGAGAAGCTTCGCAATGCCGGAATTGATGTTACCGTAGGAGTACTTGAGCAGGAGTGCCGCATGCTAAACCGCCGGTTCTTTACCTTCCATAGCAAGCACAGGCCTTACATTATATTGAAATGGGCCCAGACGGCTAACGGATTCATTGATGACAACGGCCATACGCTTGCCATTTCAACACCTTTCACAAAGATGCTCAGTCACAAGTTGCGCTCAGAGGAAGATGCAATACTCGTAGGACGCATAACAGATGAGCGCGAGCATCCTTTGTTGAACGTGAGACATTGGATAGGCCAGTCACCACGCAGAATAGTCGTAGACAGACTTCACCCGCTAAACATGCAGAGCCTGCATAGTCAAGGCATACAGTCGATTATTGTGGAAGGTGGACGGAAGACTTTGGAAAGCTTCCTTGCCAGCGGCCTCTGGGATGAGATCCGTGTAGAGACAAATACTAAGCTCTGCGTTTCTGATGGCACCAAGGCTCCTTTGCTTCCAGAAAGCATAATCCCTGTCTCTACATACATCTACGACAGCAACATAATACAGTCCTTCCTTAGACAATAATAAGGCTAAGTCAACTTGCGCTTAGTTTTGTACGAGAATCAGCATTATGATAAACAACTATATATTCATGGGAAATTATGCCTTCATAAGATGCGCGATAACCATGTCACTGACGAAGAGTCCGTCGGAAGTAAGAACGAGACTGTTTGCTTTTTGCGCCAGAAGTTTTCCTTTGATGAAAGTTTCAGCTTGACCAAGACAATAATCGCGATTGTCTGGAGACAACGAATCAAGATTCAAACCGGCAGATGTTCTTAAATTAATCATTACCTGTTCATTATAGAGAGTTGTTAAATCAAGGGTCTCACCATCTGCAGGCAGCATGCCGTGTTCTATGCTGTCAATATAATTATCAATGTCGGCAACATTCCATGTCCTCCTGTTATTACTGTATGAATGAGCCCCAGCGCCAAGACCTATATATGGCGTGTGGTTCCAGTAAGAACTGTTGTGCCGCGAACGGAATCCTGGTTTGGCAAAATTACTTATTTCATAGTGTTCAAAGCCGTTAAGCTCCAATCGTTCTATCAGCCTATAATACATCTGCCGCTGAGTCTCTTCGTCAAGTTCCTCTACAAGTCTGTCTTGCAGCATTTGCCATAGCGGCGTACCTTCCTCATAGCTAAGTGCGTATGCGGAAATATGCTCCACATTGAGTTTCAAGGCCTTATCTAAGTCATCTTCCCATTCATTCAGGGTCTGACACGGGAATCCATAGATCAAATCAATACTTATATTCCTTATACCTGCCTGTCTGAGCTTTTCAACAGCCTTTGCAACTTGTTCTGATTTGTGCCGTCGCCGCAGAATGGTAAGTCGCTTGTTGTCAAAGGTTTGTACGCCCATGCTAATCCTGTTTACGGGCAATTGCCTGAGTCCTTCAACAAACGCATCTGTAACATCATCTGGATTACATTCCAAGGTTACTTCCGGCTCCCCTACCCTATTCTTATATACATTATTAATATATATAAAGAGCTGTTTCAACAAGTACATAGGCAACACGCTTGGTGTGCCTCCGCCAAGGTATATTGTGCTAATAGTTTGTTGGGTTTCTTCTTTCCTTAGAAGCATCTCCTTGTTGAGAGCCTCAACGTATCTTTTACACAAGTTTAGCCTTGTCGTGGAATAGAACGCGCAGTATACACAGCGGCTCTTGCAAAACGGAATATGTATGTACAATCCAGCCATTTCAAGGGCAAAATTACTAATTTTGCTTAATATTTGCAACGTTTTCTTGGTTTTTCGCAAAATAATGACTAATTTCGGGCCGTTTTTCAGCAACAACACCTAAAATTATATATTTTATGAAAATCTATCAGACTAACGAGATTAAGAACATTGCCTTGATTGGCAGTGCGG
This sequence comes from Prevotella sp., assembly GCA_017455495.1. Classification (GTDB taxonomy): domain Bacteria; phylum Bacteroidota; class Bacteroidia; order Bacteroidales; family Bacteroidaceae; genus Prevotella. The sequence continues at coordinate 1,547 of JAFTAR010000207.1, read as the reverse complement.
GTAGCGGCAAGACCACTCTTGCCGAGTCAATGGTCTACGAGGCCGGCATCATCAAGCGCCGTGGCACCGTGGAGGGTAAGAACACCATGAGCGACTATTTCCCTGTGGAGCAGGAGTATGGCTACAGCGTGTTCAGCACCGTGTTCCATACTGAGTGGAACGGCAAGAAGCTGAACATCATTGACTGCCCGGGCAGCGACGACTTCGTAGGTGGAGCTATCACAGCCCTTAACGTAACCGACCAGGCTCTCATCCTTGTCAACGGACAGTACGGCCCCGAGGTAGGCACTATGAACGCCTTCCGCAACACAGACAAACTTGGAAAGCCCGTCATTTTCCTTGTAAACCAGCTGGACCGCGACAACTGCGACTACGACCAGATTCTTAACCAGCTTCACGAGGTCTACGGCAACAACTGTGTACCTGTGCAGTACCCCGTTGCCACTGGTGCCGGCTTCAACAGCATCATTGACGTGCTCATTATGAAGAAGCTCACGTGGAAGCCCGAAGGCGGTGCTCCCACGATTGAGGACATTCCCTCCGACCAGCTTGACAAGGCCAAGGAGATGAAGGCCGCACTGGTTGAGGCAGCAGCAGCAGGCGACGATGCACTGATGGAGAAGTTCTTTGAGACTGAGGACCTCAGCGAGGACGAGATGCGCGAAGGCATTCGCAAGGGCCTTGTAACCCGTAGCATCTTCCCTGTGTTCTGCGTTTGCGGCGGTAAGGATATGGGCGTGCGCCGTCTGATGGAATTCCTGGGCAACGTAGTACCTTTCGTCAGCGAGATGCCTAAGGTGAAGAACGCCGCCGGTCAGGACGTCACCCCCGACGTTGCTGGCCCCACCTCGCTCTATTTCTTCAAGACTGGCATAGAGCCACATATCGGTGAAGTGAGCTATTTCAAGGTGATGAGCGGTACGGTGAAGAGCGGCGACGACCTCACCAATGCCGACCGCGGCTCCAAGGAGCGCATTGGCACTCTCTATGCTTGCGCAGGTGCCAACCGCGTACAGGTGGACCAGCTCAATGCCGGCGACATAGGCTGCACAGTGAAGCTGAAGGACGTGAAGACGGGTAACACCCTGAACGGCAAGGACAATGCCGACTGGAAGTTTGACTTCATCAAATACCCCAACTCCAAGTTCTCGCGTGCCATAAGGGCTATCAATGAGAGCGAGACCGAGAAGATGATGGCCGCCTTGAACAAGATGCGCCAGGAAGACCCCACATGGGTTGTGGAGCAGTCGAAGGAGCTTCGCCAGATCATTGTCCACGGACAGGGGGAGTTCCACCTGCGCACCCTGAAGTGGCGCATGGAGAACAACGAGAAAATCCAGATTGAATACCAGGAGCCAAAGATTCCCTACCGTGAGACAATCTCCAAGATGGCCCGTGCCGACTATCGCCACAAGAAGCAGTCGGGCGGCAGCGGCCAGTTCGGTGAGGTTCACCTCATCATTGAGCCTTACACCGAGGGCATGGAAGACCCCACCTCGTTCACCATCAACGGCCAGGAGTTCAAGATGAACATCAAGGGCAAGGAG
>JAFTAR010000206.1 GCA_017455495.1 Prevotella sp. | reverse complement strand
GCCGCGACGTGAACACGCAGGCCGTGTTCTCATTAAGGGGAAAACCCCTTAACACGTTCGGCCTCACAAAGAAGGTGGTCTACGAAAACGAGGAGTTCAACCTGCTGCAGGCTGCCCTTGACATTGAGGACGGCCTTGACACCCTGCGCTACAACAAGGTCATCGTAGCCACCGATGCCGATGTGGACGGCATGCACATACGCTTGCTCATCATCACCTTCTTCCTGCAGTTCTTCCCAGAGCTAATCCGCAAGGGCCATGTCTACGTGCTGCAGACACCGCTGTTCAGGGTGAGGAACAAGAGAAACAAGATAAAAAGACCCTCCCCCAACCCCTCCCTTGTAGGGAGGGGAGCAGATAGTTCCGCTGCTAAGTCCGACTACGTGGTCCGCTACTGCTATAGCGAGGAGGAGCGCGTCAACGCCATACGCGACCTTGGCCCTGACCCAGAGATAACGCGATTCAAGGGCCTTGGCGAGATTTCGCCCGAGGAGTTCGCCGGCTTCATAGGCCCCGACATCCGCTTGGAGCAGGTCACCCTCCACAAGACCGACCAGGTGCAGAAGCTCTTGGAGTACTACATGGGCAAGAACACCATGGAGCGCCAGAACTTCATCATCGACAACCTCGTCATTGAGGAAGACCGCCCAGAAGAAGAGGAAGACTATCAATAGACAAAGCCATGAAGCTCAAGTACCTTCTCCGCCACTACCCGCTGACGCTGCTCTGCTTAGCAGCCGTTTGGTATCTCTCGCTGTTCATCGTGATGCCCGAGACCCCCATGGACGACGTGCCCTTCATAGACAAGTGGACCCACCTTGTTATGTATGGCGGCACCTGCACGGTGATGTGGGTGGAGTACCTGCGCTGCCACGACACCCTGCATCCTCGCAAGCTGTTCCTCTATGCCTGGCTCGGCCCCATCCTCATGAGCGGCCTCATAGAGCTGCTGCAGAAGTACTGCACCACCACACGTGCCGGCGAGTGGCTTGACTTCGCTGCCAACTCCACTGGTGTCACCCTTGCCGTAGGCATCGGGCTCCTTGTGCGCCGCCTCTTCTTCCGCCGCAAGTAGTGTTTTTTCTTTTTGGCTCAAAACCTTTTCCTTTTGTAGCCGCCCCTATATATTAATAAATGTATGAAACGGAAAGTAAAGCCGTTCTCGCTCTGCGGCCGTAACTTTGCATCATTCATTTATTAACAAAAAGATAAAAACACTATGAAAAAACTTACTAAACTATTGCTCACTGCGGCACTGCTTCTCGCCGGAGTGGGGGGGGCAAATGCCACAAAACTCTATGCCACCTACGGCACACCGGCAAGTGAAGGGGCTTGGGATGCAGAGACAAGCACCTATTCTTGGACAGGAAGTTCGAACAACCTAATGCCCATCTTCAATTTCAGCGGTGGCGAACTGGCCAACTACAAGTCGCTGCATCTGACCACCAGCGAATATGTTGACGGCCCTTATCGCGTATGCTTTATGAATGGCAGCACAGCTGTTGCTACCATAGCTTTCTATTCAGCTGGTCAAAAAGACCTTGTTCTCTCGGAAAGAAGCGAGACCAAGGACATAGACCTCTCACAGATTACCCACATCAGCTTTGGCGGTGCAAGCGGAGCAGGTTCAGTTAAAATTGTAGGCACACCTTATCTACAGAAACCCACCACCGTTAAGTTCGATGAGACGGGAGTGGCAATCATTGGCCTTACTGATATAAACTATGACAGCAACCTGACCTTCAATGACCAGACGGGCGAAATGACCTCGAACGGCCAGGGCACCTTCTCCGTCACCCTTGACAATGAGGACTTCAGCAGCGTGACAAAGGTGGAACTTCTTCGTTCAGGCGATGATATTGTTCAGACCCTGCAGATCACCGATGCCGACAACGGTGTGCTGAACACATGGTATAGCAGTAAGTACGTACTCGACTTCACCAGTCAGCAGGCCAAGGCCAGCAAGATTACCAAACTGGCTTGGAACTGCAACACCGCCGGCACCATGACCATCACGGGCATACGCATCACGGGTAGTGTCATCACCGCAAAATACGCAGTGGAGGCACCCGCAGGAACCACAGACGTGATGAACCTTACAGGCACCGAGACAAACTGGGCCAACTCCGTAACCTATCCAAAGGAGTTTGCCGTACAGGGGGCTTCCTTCGGCAATGGCGACGGCAGCAGTGAGTCGACACACGTTGACATCAACGGCTATGACTATCTGCATTTGGTGGTCTCAGAGGCACAGAGCAGTAGCGTGGCCCTGCGCGTATGGATATGGGATGATGTGAACAACAAGGTGGTCACGCTCTACGCCTATCCTATGGCCGACTACGCTTCAGTTACAAATTGGGAAACAGAGAACCGCATCACTGCACCTGGCATCTATGTCGTGAAAGTCAGCGGATACAAGCATCTGAAAGGCGTAAAGGCTGCCAACAACTGGGGTGCACCCTCTGTGACGGTCGCTATGGCATATATGTCGGCAGGCGCGGCCCCCGTGGCCTTCGAGGAGTCGCACAAGTATCTGCTTGCAGGCAAGGGTCTTGTTACGTCATCTGTGGAAAACGCCCTGAACGATGCTACTGCCACATGCTTCGATGCCACTGGCCTGACGGCAACTGGTATAGAACTCACCTCAGCCAACCCTAACGCACTCTTCATTGCCAATGCCGGTGCTCTGACCAACGCTAACAATGTCATTGTTGACGGCACCTGCGCCAACCTCGTGCTCACCGACGGCTATGCCTTCAAGGCTCCTGCCAACTTCACGGCAACCGCAGCCCAGTACACAACTACTATCAACGCTACAGCCAAGGCCGGAACCCTCTGCCTGCCCTTCGCAGCCACGATTCCTTCAGATGTGGAGGCCTATACGCTGACTTACACCAGCGGCGATGCAGCCACGGCAACACCCGTTGAGACAACAATTCTCGCTAACACACCGGTGCTGCTCAATGGCAGTGGTGAGGTGACTTTCTCCGGCTCTGGTGCTGTCAGCGCTTCTGCCACGAATGTGAGCGGCGCAATGACAGGCGTGTTTGAGGCAACAACAGTACCCACAGGCAGCTATGTGCTGCAGAACGGAGGTAGCGGTGTTGGCTTCTACAAGGTTAACTCCTCCGACATCACTGCTGCTCCCTTCCGTGCATACGTCACAGCAACAGCTGGTGCTCGCCTGAACATCATCTTTGCCGGCGAGACAACAGGCATCTCTTCATTGGACAATTCTGCCATTTCACAATCTGGAAATTGCATCTACGACTTACAGGGCCGCCAGATGTCAAACGGTCAGATGCAGAGGGGCCTCTACATTGTGAACGGAAAGAAAATCATGGTGAAATAACTAAAAAACGCAAGCATTATGAAAAAGACATATTTACAGCCACAGGCTTTCGTCACTGTCCTGGCTCCACAGACCATCATGGCAGGCTCTGCAAAGGGCACCAGCGTGTTCGACCAAGACGCAAGTGCTGAGAATACCGTTCTTACACGCCACTTCAACTCCCTCTGGGAGGACGACGAGGACGAGGAAGACTGGTAGTCCGTCCACCGATTAGTACAACAATCGCAAATATAAACAAACCACGGATTAATGGATTTAAGGGATTTTCTTTAACATGAATGTGTAAGGAAATCCAAGACAAATATCCATTAATCCGCGGTTCTATATAATAGCTGTTTTTCTGCTAAGCCTTTGAGGCATGTCGGCTGATGTATTCCGTGGGTGTGACGCCGAATATCTTCTTGAAGGCTGTAGAGAAGTGGGCTGGCGATGAGAATCCCGTTGCATAGGTTACCTGCGATACATTGACATCACCCTTTGCCAGCAGTTTGGCGGCATGCTGTAGTCGCAGGTTGCGAATAAACTCGCTCACAGTCATTCCCGTCATGTCCTTCATGCGGCGGTGCAGCTGTACGCGGCTCAGCCCTGCGGCCTCGGCAAGTGCCTCCACATTGAAGTCGCTGTCGTCAAGGTTTTCATTAACGGCTTTCATGATGCGCTCCATCAGCAGTTCGTCGTTGCCCTTTATCTCTATTTCCCTGCTGGCCTCCAGTTGCTGCTGTTCACCCGAGTACTTGCGTCGTGCCCTCTGGCGGTTGGCTATCAGGGTGCCAATCTGTGCTGTCAGCTCATCTAAGCTGAAGGGCTTGCCTATATATGCGTCGGCACCGCTGTCAAGTCCTGCTATGCGCGAGCTGTGGTCGTCCTTGGAAGTGAGTAGGACGACGGGCACGTGGCTGGTCACTGAGTTTGCCTTAAGCCGCTTCAGCAGTTGGAAGCCGTCCATGCCGGGCATCACCACGTCGCTCACCACGGCATCGGGCACCACGTCGACTATTGCGCTCAGGGCTTTCTCACCGTCGGCGTATGCCCTCACGTGGTAGTATTGCCCCAGCTCAGTCTTCAGGTACTGCCGCAGCTCGTCGTCATCGTCAACCACCACGATGTGGTATGAGGTTTTCTTGCGGATGCGATGGGGGAGAGGGGTGTCTGTGAGGGTGGTGGGTATTGTGGGTGGAGTGGGTGATGTGGGTGATGTGTGGAGGAGGCTGTCCTCCGGCAGGTGACTGCATCCTAAAGGCAGCAGCACTGTGAACACAGCCCCTTGGCCGTCTTGGCGGTTGCTGGCACTCACGGTTCCCCCGTGCATTGCCACAAGCTTCTGCGTAAGGTTCAGACCTATGCCGTAGCCCATCTGGCCTGCCGAGGTGCGGGCCGATGCCTGGTAGAAGCGGTCGAAGATGTTCTTCAGTTGAGCCTCGTCTATGCCCTGTCCGTTGTCGCTCACGCAGAGCAATGCCTTGCCGTCGTCCGTGCGGCTCACGGTGACGTCAATCCGTCCGCCGTCGTCAACATATTTGAAGGCGTTGCCAACGAGGTTCGACACCACCTTGTCAAAGTTTTCGCCGTCTATCCATACCGTCATGTCAGGGGCTTCGTCGCTGAAGCACAGCCTGATGTTACGCTGCTCGGCCAGATAGTCAAAGTCGTGGCAGATGTCGCCTACGAACTCTCCAAGGGGTGTTTCGGCATAACGCAGCTTCAGCTGCCCTTTCTCAATCCTGCGTATGCTCAGTATCTGGTCCACGAGTGTCAGCAGCCGTCTGGTGTTGCGCTTCATGTTGTGCAGTGCGCGCCGCTTCTTGCTGTCGTGCTCGGTGCTGAGCAGCTCTTCAAGCGGACTCTTGATGAGCGTAAGGGGCGAGCGCAACTCATGGCTCAGGTCCACGAACAGGCGAATCTTCTCTTCGTTTATCTCTGCCTGGCGGCGGTGCAAGTAGCTGCGCCACCATAGTGCGACCATCGCGGCTATCAGCAGCAGGTAGACTATATAGGCCGCCGTAGAGCGATACCATGGCGGGGTGACGTTCAGCGTCAGCGTCTTCAGCGGCGAGTAGATGCCGTTGTCGCAGGCCCTCACCTGCAGGTAGTGCTTGCCGGCTGCCAGGTGTGTGAAGAAGATGTCGCTTGCGCCCGTTTCTGTTTGGTGCCACACGTCCTTCGGCTCGTCGGTAAACCGGTATTCGTAGTGCATGTTCTCCGTATCACGGAAGTCCATGGTGGAGAAGTGCAGGCTGAAGGTGTTGTCATAGTAGCCCACGGTGATGTCGGTGGCTGTCTCAAGCTTCCCCTTTATCACCTGTCTGCCGCCTGATAATGTTGTGGCGTTCACGTCATCGTTGCCAAGGTGCATGCCTGTCAGCATGATGTCCTGCCCGAACTCGTCGGCAACGATGTCGGCCGGGTTGAACCATGTTATGCCGTTGAAGTGGCCCAGCACCACGTCGCCTCCGGCTGTCAGCGAGCTCACCCCCCTCAGGTATGACCACTCCTTCAGTCCGTTGCCGCGATAGTAGTTAGTGAAGGTGCCGTCGGGTGCCATCCTTGCCAGGCCGCGGTATGTGCTCACCCAGAGGGTGCCGTCGGGCAGGGCTGTCAGCGAGCACACCATGTTGTTTGGCATGCCGTCGTGGGTGGTGAACTGCCGCCACGGCTCCTGAACGCCGCTGCCGGCATCATGGCGGAAGAGGCCCTTGTCGCTGCCCACCCATACAGCCCCGTCGGGAGTCTGGCAGATGGCGTATACTATTGCCGGGCGCAAGGCTGGCGGCACGCCTGTGTCAACAAGACGGCCGGTGGCTGGGTCGTAGACATCTATGCCGTAGTAGTGGCCTATCCAGATGAGGCCGTCGCGGTCGGTGAAAAGGGTGTTAAGGTAGCGGTTTGTCAGTGTAAGGTGTCCGTCGCCCAGTATGCGCTCCGTCAGTCCGTCGGGTGTGTAGCTGTGCAGGCTGTCGCCGAATACTGCGGTATAGATGTTGCCTTGCCTGTCGCGTGTTATGCTGCTTATGCGGCCTGTGCCTGTCAGGGGTATCCACTGCTCGCGGCCAGTCTCTGTGTTTAGCATGAAGAGGCCGTTGCGGAATGTGCCCACCCAGAACACTCCCGGCTCTGCCTCGTACATCGTTGTCACCGTGTGGTCATCAAGCCAGTGGCCCTCAGCCCGCCCGCTGGTACTTATTCTGGTTATGCCGCCCCGCTCCTGGCAGACGTATACATGGTGGCGGCTGTCGGCAAAGACGGCGCGTAGCACATTGCCGTTGTTGCTGTCCATGCTGCTTATGGGCAGGAAGTGGAAGCTGTCGGGCTTTCCCGCCACCATCAGCATTCCGCGCCTGTGGCAGCCTATCCACTGATTGCCGTTGCGGTCGTGAAGGTATGCCTGCACGCGCTCGCCGCTCAGGGAGTGGCCATTGAGTTTCACGTCGCTGACAGGGTTAACGCTGCGGCCCTCGGTGTCAATGGTCCAGAGGCCGCTGCCCGATGTGCCCATCAGCAGGTGCCCCATGTTGTCGTGGTACAGGCGGTGTACGGCTTTCTGTGTGAATTCTGCCACAGTCTCAAACCGTTTCGTCTGCTCGTTCAGCTGCAACACGGCGCTGTATGTCACCACCGTGAGCCGCTGCCGTTCGTCCTCGGCAATGTCTACAGCTCGCTGACTGCTCTGCGGAAACTCAAAGTCGGTAGAAGCACCGGTCCTTAGGTCGGTCATCTGCACCCCGCTGCTGCTGTAGGCCACCCACAGCCGCTCCTTGCTGTCAAGGTAAATCTCTGTAGCATCTTCCTGCTGGCGCAGGTGGCTGTTTATAGTCGCCATGGGCTTTGCCTTCAGGTTGCCGGCGGTGACCTCCCAGATGCCGTCCCTTGGCCGTAGCAGCCACACCCTTCCGTCGTTAGCCTGCAGCATGTCGTTTATCTTTACCGGCTCGCCGCTGTCTGTTGTCACCGTTGTGAAGCTGTCGGTCAGCGGGTCGTAGTATTGCACTCCCCTGTTTGTCTGCACCCAAATGCCGCTGTTGCGGTCGGCCAGGAGTCGCCACACCATGTTGTCGGCAAGTGTCTTCTCGCGCGTGTCATCATTATAATAATGTGTGAAGCGCGCTCCGTCGAATTTGTTCAGCCCGTACTCCGTGCCTATCCAGATGTAGCCCTGGCTGTCCTGGCACAGGCTGGTAATCAGGTTCGATGACAGCTGGTCGGCATCATACATTCTGACGGGCAGGGCCATTGCCGCCACGGCGACGGGCAGCAGCAGGCAGACGGTGGCGAGGCGCAACAGAAAGCAGGCAGAATCCGTATCTCTTCTCATATCTTTGTCGCTTGTTTTGTGTTTTCAAGCGCAAAAATACAAAGAAATATATTGCTGTCCGCTAAACTTGCGTATAGGGCACATTCCCCCTTCCAACCGCTGATTTTATGCGGTTGGAAGGACGTAAGTCCAATTCCAAGCCCCCCCTATTCAAATTTCAGTTCCAGTTCGGGGGGTGGGTCGGCTGAGT
>JAFTAR010000205.1 GCA_017455495.1 Prevotella sp. | reverse complement strand
GTTCGACATTGATGCCAACGGCATTGTGAAGGTCAGCGCCAAGGACAAGGCCACCGGCAAGGAGCAGGCCATCCGCATTGAGGCCAGCAGCGGCCTGAGCCAGGACGAGATCAACCGCATGAAGGCCGAGGCTCAGCAGTTTGCCGAGGCTGACAAGAAGGAGCGCGAGCGCATTGACAAGCTGAACCAGGCCGACTCCATGATTTTCCAGACGGAGAACCAGCTCAAGGAGATTGGCGACAAGATTCCTGCCGACAAGAAGCCGGCCATTGAGCAGGCTCTTCAGCAGCTGAAGGATGCCCACAAGAGCGGCGACGTGGCTGCCATTGACACCGCCATCAATGCCCTCAACCAGGCTTGGCAGGAGGCCAGCGCCCAGATGTATCAGGGTGCTGCCGGACAGCCCGGCGGCGACACCTACCAGGGCGGTCAGCAGCAGGCCGGCGGTCAGCAGACTGGAGGTAGCAACCCGCAGGATGACATCCAGGATGCCGACTTCGAAGAGGTGAAGTAACTTATAAATAACTACTATAGCGAGGCCCGTCTGCACGTAAAGACGAGCCTCACTTGTTCGTTTCTTTGCACTCATGTCAGGAGAAGAACGTGATTATGAGATTATGGCTCCCGTGGGTAGCCGCGAGTCGCTGGCAGCCGCTATTCAGGCGGGTGCTGACAGCGTTTACTTCGGCGTTGGGCGCCTTAACATGCGCGCCGGTTCTGCCTCGGCCTTCACCATCAGCGACCTGAAAGAGATAGCCGCCAACTGTCGCGAGAACGGAATAAAGAGCTATCTCACGGTGAACACCATCATCTATGACGAGGACATGGCCGCCATGCGCGAAATCGTTGATGCCGCCCGCGAGGCCGGCATCAGCGCCATCATTGCCAGCGATGTGGCGGTGATGCAGTACTGCCGTTCAGCGGTAGCAAACTCTCAACTCAAGAAGATGGAGGTACACCTCTCCACCCAGCTAAACATAAGCAACGTCGAGGCCCTGCGCTTCTACGCCCAGTTTGCCGACGTGGTGGTGCTGGCCCGCGAGCTGCGCATGGAGCAGGTGGAAGCCATACACCGGGCCATAACAGAGCAGAACATCTGCGGCCCAAGCGGCAAGCCTGTGAGGATTGAAATGTTCTGCCACGGTGCCCTGTGCATGGCTGTGAGTGGCAAGTGCTATATGAGCCTTGATGCCGCCAACCGCAGCGCCAACAGGGGCGAGTGCATACAGGTGTGCCGCCGCTCATACACCGTTACCGACAACGAGACGGGCCACCAGTTAGAGATAGACAACAAGTACGTGATGAGTCCGAAGGACCTGAAGACCATCCGCTTCATAGACAAGATGATGAATGCCGGCGTGCGCGTGTTTAAGATAGAAGGACGCGCGCGAGGGCCGGAATATGTCTATCAGGTGGTGAGCTGCTACAAGGAGGCTATCAAGGCCGTGCTCAATGGCACCTTCACCGAGGAGCGCAAGGACGAATGGGACAAGAGGCTGGCCACGGTGTTCAACCGCGGCTTCTGGGACGGATACTACCAGGGGCAGCGCTTGGGCGAGTGGAACAGCAGCTACGGCAGCAACGCCACCGAGCGCAAGGTCTACGTGGGCAAAGTAACCAAGTTCTACTCGAAGCTCAGCGTGGGCGAGTTTGCCGTGGAGGCCACCACCTTCAAGCTGGGCGACAAGCTCTTGGTGACAGGCCCAACCACGGGAGTGATGTATCTTACCGCCACCGAGATTCACAACAACGAGGGCAACCCCGTCAGCGAGGCCCCGCAGGGGCAGCTCGTCGCCATTCCCGTAACGGGTAAGGTGAGGCCAAGCGACAAGCTGTTTAAGATACAAACATAAAGCCCACCCAAGCCCTCCCTTAGGGAGGGATGTTTTAGACAGACAAATCAAACAGAGTTATTACAACATATATTTATAACACGAACAATCTACGGAATGGAAAAAATAGATAATGTAACTGAACATCCCTCCCTTAGGGAGGGCTTGGGTGGGCCTTCCCTTAATTCCATTCAGGACGAAATCATTGAGGAGTTCGAGGAACTTGACGACTGGATGGACCGCTACCAGCTGCTGATAGACACCGGCAGCCAGCAGGAGCCGCTTGATGAGCAGTACAAAACGGACAATAACCTCATTGAGGGCTGCCAGAGCCGTGTGTGGCTGCATGCCGAGTATGCCGACGGCCGCATAACCTTCTGTGCAGAGAGCGACGCCCTCATAGTGAAAGGCATTGTGGCTCTGCTTATACGTGTGCTCAGCGGCCAGACTCCGCAGGACATCCTCAACGCCGACCTCTACTTCATAGACCGCATAGGGCTGCGCGAGCACCTATCACCCACGCGCTCCAACGGTCTCGTAGCCATGGTGAAGCAGATGAGAGCCTACGCAGCGGCCTACGCCTTAAAAGAAAAATGATAAGTGATAAAGCTACCTCATACACATAGGTAACAAATAGTAAATAGACAATCCGTAAATCGTAAATAAAGTGGTGGACGAGAATTTCGACATACGGCAGGAACGGCTTGCCCCAACCAACGAGAAGGACTTCGAGAACGCCCTGCGCCCGCTGTCGTTCGACGACTTCAGCGGCCAGCAGAAGGTGGTTGACAACCTGCGCGTATTCGTGGAGGCAGCCAAGTACAGGGGAGAGCCCCTTGACCACACACTCCTGCACGGACCTCCGGGACTTGGCAAGACAACACTGTCGAACATCATTGCCAACGAGCTGGGAGTGGGCTTCAAGATTACCAGCGGACCGGTGCTTGACAAACCCGGCGACCTGGCGGGAATACTTACCTCGCTGGAGCCGCGCGACGTGCTCTTCATTGACGAGATTCACCGCCTCTCGCCTGTGGTGGAGGAATACCTGTACTCGGCCATGGAGGACTACCGCATAGACATCATGATAGACAAGGGGCCGTCGGCACGTTCCATACAGATTGACCTCAACCCCTTCACCCTTGTGGGGGCCACCACGCGCAGCGGACTCCTTACCGCCCCGCTCCGTGCCCGCTTTGGCATAAACATGCACTTGGAGTACTACGACCCCGAAACGCTGTGCTCCATCGTGGAGCGCTCCTCGCGCCTGCTTGGAGTGCCCATCACCGAGGATGCCGCTCTGGAAATTGCCGGGCGCTCACGCGGCACGCCACGTATAGCCAACTCGCTGCTGCGCCGTGTGAGGGACTTTGCACAGGTGAAGGGCAACGGCGGCATAGACACTGCCATATCGCAGGTGGCCCTCACGGCGCTTAACATTGACAAGTACGGCCTTGACGAGATTGACAACAAGATCCTGCTCACCATCATCGACAAGTTCCGTGGCGGTCCCGTGGGCGTGTCGACCATTGCCACCGCCATCGGCGAGGACAGCGGCACCCTTGAGGAGGTATACGAGCCGTTCCTCATCATGGAGGGATTCATCAAGCGCACACCCCGCGGCCGCATGGTGACAGAGCTGGCCTACCAGCACTACGGCCGCAACCCCTACAAGGGCAACATTATGCAGCCCGGACTCTTCGACTAACATAACATAAAGAAAAATGGAGTCATCTGCCTACAAAGTATTATGGTCTGGCAGGCATGCAATCCGCCAGACTGCCTTGGCGCTGGCCTGCCTTGTGGCGCTAAGCCTTTCTGCCGCCCCAAAGCCCAAGAAGGAAGTATACATACCCATGGACTACAGCACCTGTGGCTATCACGCCTCAGAGATGCCGTTGCCCGATGTTACGGCCAGCGTATACGTGCCTTGGCAGGAAGGCGACTGTTCGGCGCTCATTCAGCAGGCCATAGACCAGGTGAGCCGCCTTCGCCCCGATGCCTCCGGCCGCAGGGGGGCTGTGCTCCTTGGCGAGGGCCGCTTCCGCATAGACAGCCCTCTGCGCATAAACGCCTCCGGCGTGGTGATTCGTGGCATGGGGCGCAGGCAGACCATAGTTGAGAAGCACGGCACCGACCGCGGAGCCATTTTCTACATTGAGGGCAGCAATGCTCCTGTGGCAGCAAGTAGCGACACAATATTCCTGACAGCAGAGAAGATTTCTGCCGGCAGCACAAGCATAGCGCTGAGCAACACCGTTCACCAGCTGCAGGCGGGAACCCGCATCACCATTGTGCGCCCCAGCATAAAGGCGTGGATAGACCACTTGGGCATGGGCGACTTTGGCGGCGGTCTGGACTATACCGGCTGGAAGCCCACCGACATAGACATACGCTGGGACCGCATGGTGACGGCTGTCACAGCCGACTCTGTTATTCTTGACGCACCCATCACCACCACCGTAAGCAGCGAGTACGGGGGGGCATACATACTTCAGGAGCGCCACGACGGCGAGCTGTCAGAGTGCGGCATAGAGAACCTCACCTTAGAGTCGGTCGTGAACGACTGGAACCCCAAGGACGAGGACCATAGCTGGGACGGCATATTCATGGAGAACGCCCGCGACTGCTGGGTGCGCCGCGTCGCTTTCCGCTACATGGCCGGCTCGGCTGTCACCCTCCAGCTGCACACCAGCCGCATCACCGTTGAGGACTGTCTGGCCGAGGAACCCGTAAGCGAGGTGGGCGGCTGGCGCCGCCAGGTGTTTCTCACCCGTGGGCAGCAGACGCTGTTCCAGCGCTGCATATCGCGCCAGGGTATTCACGACTTCGCCGCAGGCTATTGTGCCGCAGGCCCCAACGCCTTCGTACAGTGCGAGGGCGAGGAGTCGCTCGGCTTCAGCGGCAGCGTTGGCTCGTGGGCGGCAGGGCTGCTCTTTGACATAGTGAACATTGACGGCAGCGACCTGCGCTTTGCCAACCTGGAGCAGTTCCAGTTTGGCACAGGCTGGAACACTGCCAACTCCATGTTCTGGCAATGCACCGCCAGCACCGTTTACTGCTATTCGCCCGACGGCGACAACCGCTCAAGCGGCCACGGCTGCTGGGGCACGCTGACAGGCAACGGCGAATGGACGGAGAGCAACAACCACGTGCAGCCCCGCTCGCTGTTCTACCACCAGTTGCAGCAGCGCCTGCAGCAGCGGGGCGACGCTGCTTCAGACGGTTTCATTCTGCCACGTTCGCTCGACGCTACCAGCTCGCCCACGGTGGATGAAGCCATGGTCATGGCCCGCCTGTCGCTGACAGAGCCGCGTCTCACCATGCAGATGTGGCAGGACAGCATAGAGGAAAAACATCCCCTGCCCACAACTCCTGTCACCCCGTCAACTGTAAATGCTGCCACCACTCCCATTGGTTTACCAATGGGCGCATCACCCACCACTCCCATCGGCATAACCAATGGCCACATCACTCAGGGCGGAATGCTCATTACGGGCAACCAGTATAACATTCCCTGGTGGAGCGGCCGCGTGAAGGACAACTTCGTGCAGCGCGAGGCCAAGCCCGCCGTGACCCGCTTCGTGCCAGGGCGCGAGGGAACGGGCTGGACCGACCGCATAGACAGCGTGGTGGCCTACTGCGCTGCCAAAGGCTACAGCTCGCTCTACCATCACTACGGGCTGTGGTACGACCTACGCCGCACCGACCATGAGCGCATTCGCCGTGCCGACGGCGACGTGTGGGCACCCTTCTACGAGCAGCCCTTTGCCCGCAGCGGACATGGCACGGCATGGGACGGCCTGTCGCGCTATGACCTGACGCGTCCCAACGAGTGGTACTGGAGCCGTCTGCGCCAGTTTGCCGACAAGGCCGCTACCCATGGCATCCTGTTGTTCAATAACCACTACTTCCAGCACAACATCCTGGAGGCCGGCGCCCACTGGGTTGACTGCCCCTGGCGCCCGGTGAACAATATCAACTACGGCGAGAGCGGCCCCTTCCCCGAGCCTGTTCCCTTTGCCGGCGACAAGCGCATCTTCATAGCCGAGCAGTTCTACAACGAGCAGGACAGCACGCTTCGCCCCCTGCACCGGCAGTACATCCGCATGTGCCTTGACCAGCTCCGCGACCAGCCCAATGCCGTCCACCTCATAAGTGCCGAATATACCGGGCCGCTGCACTTCACCCGCTTCTGGCTACAGACCGTTGCCGAGTGGGAGCAGCAGACGGGCTGCCACCCCTTGGTGGCACTTAGCTGCACGCGCGATGCCCAGGACAGCATCCTGGCCGACCCAGAGTTGAGCCGCATAGTAGACATCATAGACATACGTTACTGGCATTACAACACAGACAGCCTGTGGGCACCCACCGAGGGCAAGAACATGGCTCCGCGCCAGTGGATGAGGAAACAGCGCGTGGGCAGGACTGGCTTCATGGAGGCCTACCGGGCCGTGAGGGAGATGCGCGACCTTCACCCCGACAAGGCCGTGGTGTTCTTCTCCCAGCAGTATCCTGACTACGGATGGGCCATTCTCATGGCCGGCGGCTCGCTGCCTAATGTCACCATCAACAGCAGTGAACTGCTTGCCGATCTGCCTCTCATGACTCCTGTTGACCAAGCCTCAGGCTGCCTTGCCCTGGGCAGCAGCGAAAAGGGCTGCCTGGTCTATGCCCTTGGCAGCGAGGTAAGCCTTCCTGTGGCACCAGGCCGCTACCGCCTGTACACCGTTGACACCCCCACCGGCAGCGTCACCCTTAGCCAGCGCTCACTGACTATAACCGCCGAGGGCTTCAGCCGTCAGAACATGGAGCCAGGACAGGTGCTGTGGCTTCAGCACCTGCGCTGATTCTCACTTAATTATTTGGGTAATCTTCGTCGGTCACAGGTTCCAGCCACTCGTTACTGTTACCTGGCTGTACATCGGCGTGGTAGGTCAAGTGCTGCATCCAACTGTCGCGGGCGGCGCCGTGCCAGTGCTTCACACCCTCGGGCACGGCAATCGTCACGCCTGGCTTCAATTCAACGGGTTCCTTGCCCCATTCCTGATACCAGCCGCGACCAGCTACGCAGATGAGCACCTGCACGGCACCGTGGTGTACGTGCCAATTGTTACGACAGCCCGGCTCGAAGGTCACATTGCAGAGACCTTTGTCGTTGAGGATAGCCAGATAGCTGTTGCCGATGAAATACTGGGCAAAGGCTGTGTTGGGGTCGCCAATGGGCCAGACGGTGCTGAGGGTGTAGCCCTCTTGACAGAGCCATGCACAGAGTTCGTCGACTGTATCCTGACTATTGCCCATGTTCACGGCGCCCCGCTTGTGGGCTGCCAACTGAGGGGCTACGCCTTCGAGACCGCTCAGGGCTGCCACGGTCACAATCTCGCGGTCGGCAGCCGTGAGTTGGTCGCCAGCGAAGATATCACCGAAGAGGTGAGCCTTCAGGTAGTAGTCGTCCTGCGGACAGAAGTTGTAGTCGAACGGACGGCCAGAGAGTTGCGTCTGCACTTCTGTACCCTGCTGCAGAGCCTTTGCAGCATCATCCCAAACCTCTGGACGTGTCCAAGGCTTGCCCTCCTGCCAAGACGGCAGTCTGTTTTCCAACACCTTGTTCAATACTCCGAGTGCATTCAGCGAGCGCGGGAAACCCGTGTAGGCATAGAGTTGTGAGAAAGCCTCCTTCAACTCGTTGATGGTTACTCCATGGTCGAGTGCCGTGCGCACGGCAGGCTCCAACCGCTCCAGATCTCCCTGTGCCATCAGGCAGGCACATGCTGCCAATCCCTTTTGACGCTCCGTCAGCGTCTGACTGTTTACTGTTGTCATCGTCATGATTGCTATTATGATTATTATTACCTTTCTGTTCATATCCGTCACGTTTTATAAGTTATGTTTTGTGAGCCAGTCGGCCTCCAAGTGGCTGCAAAGTTACGGAAAAATCGCCACAAAGCGCTTGCACTATTTACGGCTCTTCTTTCACTTTTTGCCCAAAAACCACCTTGATGGCAATCCTGATGCCAACTATTTCTTCCCCAACGAATGCAAAGTCAGGGCGATGAATCACGACAGGTTAGGCTACATTATGGCTTTACTCCATAATAATCGCTACGAGGAAGTGGTCTCAATAATTACTATTACCGCTTCTGGCAGGAGGAGTCGTTCTTTACCGTTGTGCTGTCTGTTTGAGCCTGTGCTCCAAATGCAGAAAACGTCATAAAGAGGAACACAATTCTTCATCTGTTCGAGTTTTTTGATGCAAAATTAGAGGGATTTCTGCTGGTTAGCGAAAATAATTATTATACAACTTTCGCATATAATAAAACAACCACGGATTTAAGGATTTATGGGATTCCCCACCTTCGTGACTAAGCCATAATTGGCTGATTACACGGATTGTTACACCCCGGGGAATCGCGGCTTTAGCCGCCGTAACCCCAAAACAATCAACCATAGGAAACAGTAGTGGAAGAACCATATCCCCTAAATCCCTTAATCCGTGGTTCAAAAAAGAACTTGAGAAACTTGAATAATTATTACTGTTTTGCATTTTTATATATAAAAAAGGCGGTGGATGATTGCGCTATAATCCATAAAATCTTTGTACCTTTGCACTCGAATATTCAACTTAAAAATACGTATTTAGTTATGATAGCAACGGTAAACAATGCACAGATGCAGGGCGTTTACGTGAACGTGCCAGCCGTGGACTGGTCGCTGTTCCGCGAGCTCATCCGCAAGTTCGGCTGGCAAGCAGAGACACGCGAGCAGTTGCTCAACCGCTTCGTCAGCAGCCGCCCGGCCAATCCCGC
>JAFTAR010000204.1 GCA_017455495.1 Prevotella sp. | reverse complement strand
TTATCTCTACAAAGTGCTTGTTGGCAGGCAGGTTTTCAATGTAGTCATAAAGGCGGTCAATGTCCGACGGTGAGTAGTCACGGTAAGTCTCCTCGTGCATGAAAGCCTGAAGCGGCAGCTTTGCCTGCTGCTCCGGCATCTCGTCAGGCCAGCCTACGGTAAGCGTGGCAACAGGCATCACCAGCTTTGGCAGCTGCAGCACATCAATTATCTGCTGCGGCTGGTAGACAGTAGTTCCCAGGAAGCAGTAGCCCAGCCCCTCCTCGTCCATGAGGCAGCACAGCGTCTGAGTGAACAGCAGAGCATCGGTGGCAGCGTTGATGTACGACAGGAAATTATCGTATCCCGGTTCCGCCTTCCGCTGGCGTGCCCATACTGAAGTGCGGTTGAAGTCGGCACAGACGGTAAGCACCACAGGAGCCTGGGTCACCATGGGCTGGTTGAAATGTGCCGGAGCCAGTTGTTCCTTTTTTTCCTGTGAGCGGGTAACGACAACGCTGTACAACTGCAGGTTGCCCATGGTCTGGGTGTGAGCAGCCTCATTCAGGAGCCTGTTCAACAGGCCTTCGTCTACAGGTTTGGAGCTGTACTTGCGTATAGTGCGACGGGTGAGAAGATTCTTCATTTGGAGCGAGCAATTATGTTTCTTATCGTGTTATCACTCGGCGAGTGTTGCCGTTTACATATATATAAAGTCCGCCCTGCATGGCCTGGCTGTTGGTGCCAAGGAATCGTCCGTCCAGGGTATAGTATCCGTTGTGGACGGCAGGCTGCATGTCGCCGGCGGTCAAAGTGCTGATGGCCTGGGGATACTGTATTTCCACTTTCACAATAGCCACATCGTCAAGCAGGAAGCGCTTGTCCGGCTGGAAGGTGACGCGCAGCTGTCCTTTTCCTCCTAAGCGCACAGTGTAGTCTGTCCAGGCAAACGACTCCATGGTGACTTCAGCCGGTTCTATCCAGGCTCCTTCGCCCTCAATACTGAGTTTCAGGGTCTTTCCGTCGCTGCCCCATCCGGCAGCCTTGAAAGTGAGCAGTGCCTCGCCATATACATCGCCTTCTACAGGTGCATCAATCTCTTCAACGAATGACCGCATAGTAAAGGCCGGAGTAGTGGCTGTTCCCACCGTGCTGCCATTGCCGAACCGTGCACACTGGTATCCGCCGTAGGCTTTTGTCCATGTCCATCCGGTATTGTCGGGCACGAAGTTGCTGCTGGCAATGGTTGTAGTCCATCTGCCGTCGTTGCCCCCACTGCCGTTGCAGTTGTTGAAGCTTTCAAACAGAAGCGTTCCCTCTGGTATATACACTTCTGCTGCTGAATTACGGAAGTTGAAAGCCATAGTGCCGTTCGCAGTGCGGCGTATGTTCAGTATTCCCTTGTTCATCAGCTTCTTTCCGTCGGTATTATTATGGTAAAGCTTTGCTGCCGGCGTGCTGGTATTAGTGAGCGAATCGTTACCTTCGTATGGATATGCCGTGCCCGACACGCCCCAGTAGCTGCTGCTTCTGTTGCTGGCATGGAAGGGCGTACAGCGCTGGTGGTCGTTGCGCGGGGCATCATAGCCGTTGTAGTTGGTGTTCACCAGGTTGTTCTCCCAGATGCTGCGGTCATAGTCTACATAGAGTATTAGCAAGCCCTGGCCCGGCAGTTCTGCGTCCCATCCTTTCTGCTGCCTGTTCTCTATGAGGAAATACTCGTTTTCGTATGCCTCATTGCGCACCATGTACACCTCCGGATTGTCGGAAAGTGGCTTCATGCCTTCAATGGCCTGGTTTCTGGTCAGTTCAACAGGATTCACCCATCCGCAGGTATATCTGTCGAAGCTGGAATAGCCGGAAGGGCAGAATCCGTCGCCGTTGTAGCTGCCGGCGTCCATAAGCGACCACTCGCCCATGCCATAGTTGCCTCCATAGTTTATGTCGTACATGTCGGGCAGTCCGAGACAGTGGCTGAACTCATGGCAGATGGTACCTATGCCCTCTATTCCCGAACTGGTACGCTCGTTGGCCACGGCGTATGTGTTGATAACGCATCCGTCAAGTGTAAGGGTGCTGTTCCAGTCGCTTTCGTCCAGTTGCCACTCGTGGGGCCAGATGGTATTTGAGTTGCCGCCGTCGGCCTGTCCCTGTCCGGCATAGATGCACATCACCTGGTCCACCTCGCCGTCGCCGTCCCAGTCATAGTCGTGAAAGTCTACAAACGGGTCCACTGCCTGGCAGGCAGTAGCTACCATTTCGCCGGGACGGGAGTCGTTGCCCTCGCCACCTACATCCTTACCATAATACTGGTATGTATTGTCCAAGTGCACCGGGCCTACGACATCGAAGGTGAGTTCAAACTCTCCGTAGCTCTGTGCCTTGAAGTAGTCGTAGACCGAGCCGCGAAACTTACCCTCATTATACCCCGGCTCGTTGCATATACGGGTATAGCGCAGGGAGTCGTTGGCAGTCTGGAATTGCAAGTTGTTGAAGTCCACGAGGATGATGAGTCCCTTCTTCTGCCCCGTGTAGTGTGTGAAGTCGCCTATTGCGTTGCGGCGTCCCAGGCGGCGCTGCCTGCTGGCAGAGGCTCTGTTCCTGCGAGACATCGCGTTTGCCCGTAGTGCCTGCATGTCGGCAACGACAAACTGCCCGTTGTCCTCAACGAGCATGTCGCCGTTCTCTGTCTGCCAGTAGTGAATATGCTCATTGCCCATCAGCTGGGCCCTCACCTCCGTGCCGTTCAGCGGCAGTGTCTTCCAGATGCCCTTCTTTGCCGGCACGGCCAGTGCGGTACATGCCACCAAGGAAAGTAATAACCCACTAAAATATTTTCTCATCTCTGTTTTTGTTTTGAAAGAAATTAGAAAGAATTAGAATAATTCTGCCCAACAATTAGAAAAAAAACAATATACTTTTAAGAAACATCTTCGATATAGTTCCTGTAGTTTTCTTGTGTTAACAGGACAAAGTCATCATCATCTGGTAGATATAGATAACGCTCCGACCGCAGGAATTTTTCCCCAAAGTTAAACAACACTCCAAGATGCTTTCCTGTGATACGCATGTAATTGAAGAGTTGGGCGCGATGGTCAGAGATTATATCAGAAACTGACTTCAATTCAATAATGATGCCATTGTAGTAGAAATCGGCAAAGTATGTCTTCTTTAGTACTACATCTTTGTATCTTAGCCTAAGTTCTTTCTCACGTTCAGCCACCATGCCACGTTTATTCATTTCCACGGCAAGAGCTTCTTGATAGATAGGTTCTTCCATGCCACGTCCAAGAGTCTTGTGAACTTCCATAGCAGCACCTACCACATCGTATATATTCTTATACTCCTGCCTGGTCATATATTATTATTATTTCTAATTGTTGGACTTAATTCTTTCCAATTCTTTCTAATTGTTTTCCAAAAAGGAAAAAGTCTTTCTTGTCGTTTTTAAGTAAAATGTCTATTTCTTTGCATTCATTTCCTCGGCCACGATGCGGCGGCGGTTCAGGAACACCATGACGACGGTGACGCCAGAGAGCAGGCCCATGCCGATGTACTCCAGACTTTCCACGCACTTGTAGATGACCCATCCGAAGAGCGAGGAGGCGAAGTCAAGGGCACCGGCGAAGTTACCCTCCGGCACCTTTGCGGCAGCATCCTGGGTGGCGGCATACACCTCGTGGGCAGCCTCGGTGAAGGCTGGAGCCATGTCGGTGACGAAGTAGAGGCCGATGGTGAGCGCCACAAGACCGATGATAAAGGTCTTCACCACGTTACCCTTGGTATAGGGGAGCACCATGGGGAACAGGTAGAACATGCCTGCCAGCGAGGCCAGGGGCAGGAACTGGTTGCCCGGAAGGAACACGGCCAGGACAATGGCAACAGGTATTAGCAGCAGTGACACTACGAGCGTTGTCGGGTGGCCTATGACCAGAGCCGGCGACATGCCGATGTACACCTTCTTGCCGTGGAATTTCTTTGACACCACCTCCTTGGTCTTCTCCGAAATAGGCATCAGACCGTCAATGAACAGCTTCGTGATGCGGGGAATAAGCTCCATGACGGCTGCCATTGTAACACCCAGGAAGAGTACGCTCTTCAGTATGGCCATCACGGCATCGGTAGTGCTGTCATAGGAAGCTGCGAAGGCAGAGAAGTTTGTGAAGTGATCCCAGTGGGACAAAGCGCCTATCAGGCCGCCCACGATAAGTCCAAGCACTATTGGCTCGCCCAGCACGCCGAACTTCTTCTTCATGCCCTCAGCGTCAATATCAAGCTTCGAGAAGCCGGGAATCTTGTCAAGGAGCCAGTTGATGCCTATGGCAAACGGTGTGAAGCTCTGGCAGAAGGGCTGCGGTATGCTGATGCCGTCAAGCTCGGTGTAATAGCCCTGGAACTTGTCGGCCGTCATGTCGGCCATGACCAGGGTAATGATGTAGCAGGTGATGGCAGCGAAGTAGCCCCAGGCCATGCTGTGGCCCATGACGAAGTAGGCCACGGCACCTATGAATGCGAAGTGCCAGTAGTTCCACAGGTCAATATTCACCGTGCGGGTGCACTTGGTGATAAGCAGCAGGAAGTTGATGCCAAGGCAGATGGGGATGATAAGAGCGCCGACGGCAGTGTTGTAGGCCACCGAGGCTGCGGCCGGCCAGCCCATGTCGAACACTTTCAGGTCAAGATCGAAGATGCTTGACAATGCCTGCAGCGGCGTGGCGAAGTTATTTGTGAGCAGGGCGGTGACAATGCCGAGGCCCACGAAGCCCACGCCTACGTAGAGGCCGCTCTTGAGGCTCTTGCCGAACTTCATGCCGATGCACACACCGATGATGGTGAAGAGAATCGGCATCATCACCGACGCTCCAAAGCTGATAATGTAGCTGAAAACTTGTTCCATTATTGTAGTTAGTTTATTGTTTTAGCGTAGAATCGCTGCAAAGGTACAAAAAAAACGGATAACAGCCTACAAAAAGGGCATTTTTTTCCTTAAACGCCTCTGGCAGGGCTGTTTAGTGTCACTCCTGATAGTAGACGCGCTTCACTCTGTTGCTTACGCTGGTGAGCACTTCGTAGGGAATAGTCTGGAGTATGTCGCTGAGGATGCTTACCGGCAGCTCCTTGCCGAATATCTCCACCTGGTCGCCCTCCTGGCAGGGAATGTCGGTGACATCGATGAGTGCCACGTCCATGCAGATATTTCCCACGTACTCCGCCTTCTGGCCGTTCACTATGCAGTAGCCGTGGCGGTTGCCCAGATGCCGGTCAAGACCGTCGGCATAGCCTATTGGTATGGCAGCGATGCGGCTGTCGCGGGTCAGCGTGCCCTTACGGCTGTAGCCCACGGTGTCCTCCTTCGGCACGTTCCTGATTTGAAGGATGGTGGTCTTCAGGGTGCTGACAGGTTTTAGTGTAGAGTGTAGTGTGTAGGGCTCCACCCCATACAGTCCTATGCCCAACCTGCACATGTCAAGCTGACGTTCGGGGAAGTGCTCTATGCCGGCCGAGTTGCAGATATGGCGCAGGATTTTGTGGCTGAAAGCAGTCTGAAGCTGCTTGCTGGCCTCGTCGAAGAGCTGGAACTGGCGGGCAGAGAAGGCATTGAAGTCATCGCTGTCGCTACCCACGAAATGGGTGAACACCGAACGGGGAATAACGGCCGACTGGTGCTTCAACACGTCAATCAGCTTTGAGATTTGAGAGTTGGGATTCGAGGCTTTATCAGAACTCTCATTTCCCAAATCTCCGACATCAAATCCTAACCGGTGCATGCCCGTGTCAAGCTTGATGTGCACCGGCCATCCGGTGATGCCCTGCTGGCGGGCGGCATGGATAAGGGCGTCAAGCAGGCGGAAGGAGTACACCTCCGGCTCCAGGTCGTAGTCGAAGAGGGTCTTGAACGACGACATCTCCGGATTCATCACGATGATGTTCTGCGTTATGCCGGCATGGCGCAGGGCTACGCCCTCGTCGGCCACTGCCACTGCCAGATAGTCCACTCGGTGCTCCTGCAGGGTCTTTGCCACCTCAATGGCGCCGGCACCGTATGCGTCGGCCTTTATCATGCACACCATCTTCGTCTCCGGGCGCAGCAGCGAACGGTAGTAGTTCAGGTTGTTCACCACTGCGTTGAGGTCAACCTCAAGAATAGTCTCGTGCACCTTCTGCTCCAGCAGCTCCACAATCCGCTCAAAGCCGAAGCGGCGGGCACCCTTTATGAGCACCACCTCGTCCTGAAGCTCCATAAAGGCTTGGCTGTGCAGGAAGGCATCGGTCGAGGGGAAGAACATCTTCCTGTCAGTAGAGAACACCCCTGCCTGCTGTGAAATTTCCTGTCCTATGCCTATCAGCTTGCTAACGCCGCGTTCCTTTAGCAGCTCAGCCACCTGCGCATACAGCTGTGCCGGCGACTCTCCGCTCTGGAAGATGTCGCTCAGTATCACGGTGCGGCGCTGTTCGCTTTCCTCTCTCCTCTTCAGGAAGTCAAGGGCAATGTCGAGCGACTGCAGGTCGCTGCTGTAAGAGTCGTTGATGATCGTCAGGCCCCTCTGGCCCTGCTTCACCTCCAGTCGCATTGCCAGCGGCTCCAGCAGCCCCATGCGCTGCTCCAGCTCCTGTGGCGTAAGGCCGAGGCATAGAGCCGTAGTGGCGCAGGTTATGCTGTTCTCCACCGAGGCCTCGTCGGCAAACGGTATGGTATACTCGCCTCTCTGCCCCATATATATATAAATAATGTGTCGGCCCTCCCCGGTGACATACATCGGTGCCTGATCGTTGAAGCGGCTCCAGCCTATGCGCTCGCCCTTGAAGTCGCTGCGGCGTATGCAGCGGCTCACCGTGTCGTTGTCGCTGGGGTAGATGATGGCTTTTGCATCGCGAAACAGCTGTAGCTTCTCCATGCACTTCTCGTCCATAGAGCGGAAATTCTCCTGATGGGCGGCGCCGAGCGATGTCAGCACGCCTATGGTGGGCTGTATGATGTCGTGCAGGGCAAGCATCTCGCCCGGCTGACTTATGCCGGCCTCAAAGAGGGCCACCTTGGTCTGCTCGTTCAGCAGCCACACGCTCAGCGGTACGCCTATCTGCGAGTTGTAGCTGCGGGGCGAGCGGGTCACCTTTAGGGTTGAGGTTTGAGATTTGAGGTTTGAGGTTTGGGCTACGCCGGAAAGCAGCTGGTAGAGCCATTCCTTCACCCATGTCTTTCCGTTGGAGCCCGTTATGCCCACTACGGGAATGTCGAACTCCTCGCGGTGGCGCTCAGCCAGTCGCTGCAACGCTGCCAGGGGCGACGGCACCCTCAGGAAGTTGGCATCGGGGTATTCACTGGTCCAGTCTGCCGGCACCTGCTCCACCACGAACGAGCGCACCCCGCGCCGGTACAGCTCCCCAATGTATCTGTGGCCGTCGCCGTGCTGCGTGCGCAGGGCGAAGAACAGCGTCTGTTCGGGGAAACAGAGTGAGCGGCTGTCGGTAAGCAGCCACCCTATGACGGACTCCGCCGAGCCGTAGCGGCGGGCGCCTATGAGCGTGGCAATCTTCTCTATTGTGTAGGTCATAAGTCTTTTCTCTTCTTTTGTAGTTGTGCAATTTCCGTGCAAAATTACAAAAAACCACGCTAAGAGCAAAGAAAACCGTGCCTTTTTTCTTCTAATCCAGAGTAATCTTCACGTCAAGCACTTCCTCTATCATCAGCAGCGTCTCGTTGAGATTGCCGGCGGCAAAGTCGCCCGTGAGGTGTCTGGAGGTGTCAGAGGCTTCCAAGTGCACGTTGTAGTATTGGCCCAGCTCCTCCAGCACCTGCGGCAGCGGTGTGTCGTTGAAGTGGAAGCCGGAGGGCTTATTCTCATTGTGCGAGGGCAGGATGGCTGAAGCGTTATTGACAGCGGGTCTTTCTGCTTCAGGCGACTGCGGGGCAGAGGCCAGCTTCCATGTTACAACGCCGGCAATGGCCACTATGCACAGCAGCGAGGCGGCCACGCCCACCAAGCGGCGCAGGGGCATGCGGCGGGCAGGAGGCGACATTTTCCTGAGGGCCTCGTCGGGGTTGAAAGCATTCGCCCGGTAGTGGCTGAGGACGAAGTCCAGCTCTCTGTCAGAATCTTTTTTCTTCATAGTTTCATTGGGTTCTTAGTGCTTCTTATTGATTAAGTATATCGCGCCAGTCAATGAGTATATAGTTCGGGGCTGTGAACTCGGGTTCCACACGTCTGAAGCCTATGGTCAGGCTCTGCAGGCTCACCCCCCTGCCGCCCCAGTCAAAAAGTTCCACGCCTACGCTGCGCCCGTAGTCTTTTCCGAATACTGCGGGACAGCTTACAATGTAGTCATAGCTGAAATAGTGGTAGTCGTTGCCCTGCTCATAGATGTAAGGCAGGCGTAGCTTCACCTGCATGGAAAGGGTGCTGTCGGCCACGGTTGTGCTGACGTGTGCATCGGGTCGGGCAATGACGCGCCCGCTGTATAAGAGCCTGAGGTTCAGCTGGCCGTTGCTCCACTCCCGTTCCGCCACCTGCGCCAAAGGCAGGGCCAGCGAGTCGCCGGTCAGTGGGAAAAGCATCTCCATGGTCAGTTCATCGCCGTCAACGCGCAGGCTGGGCGAGCGGTCCTCAATGATGATGTGGGCAGTGTCGCTCTTCAGCTCTGTGCCTTGCAGCAGGGTTGCCGCGGGGATATAGCTCACGTCTACGGTCTGGCCCTTGCTGCCCATGTCGTGGCGGCGCAGGTCGTAGTCGAAGACGCGCTGCAGCTTGATGCTGTAGGCATCGCCTACGTTGATGTCAATGGTGGGGTCGAGGGTATAGACATAGTCATTGTCCAGCGGGTGGTGGTAGGGCGCGGCGGGGAAGACCTCAAGCAGGGCGCCATGGCCGCCCCAGGGCAGCGGAGCCTCGGTGGGGGTCACAATGCGATAGTCCAGCGCCTCGCCCGTAGCCGGCAGTGTGATGCTGACGGGTTCTCCGGCGGCCACGAGGTCGCGGCCCTCCACATCTTCTATATATATGTAGACGGGGGGATTCGTCGTTTGCGTGGTCAGGCGGTCTATACGCTGGCCATCATCTTCTGTGCAGGCTGCCAGCAACAGTGCGGCGGCAGCCATCATACAAACTTTCTTCATGCTTTTATCATCTGTTTTCGTTCTGCAATCGGCACCAGGTGCTGAAGGCACGGGTGTAGGCTCCCAGCACTCCTGCGCCGCTGTGTATGTTGGTGAAGGTTGGCGTCAGCTGTGCGAAGCCGCCTTGTGCCAGTTCGTTGTTCTCTACGTCGTTGATGGATTTCAGGAAGCGATAGTATTCAGGTGAAATCTTGAAGAGCACCACCTGGTACTGCCAGTCAAGCTTGTAATCTGGCAGTCCGGCTTTGGTTTCAATGTCCAGGTGCAGCGTATAGGTCTGTCCGTTGATGTCCTGGTCGCTGAAGATGCAGAGGTCGCCGTAGAAATTGTTTTCGTATCCGAAGTCCTCGTCAATGTCGCTGATGCCGTGCAGCAGCGGTTCGTCAAGCGTCTCTACCTTGGGCCATACGGTTGCCGAGTCACCGCTTATGTCGAACCCCTTCAACAGCACGCGCACGGCATAGTAGTCGGCAGTGGCGGCAGGGTCGGTGAATGTGGCCAGCAGCTGGTGGAATTCGCGTGTCTCCATCCAGTAGGAGTCGTATTCGCGCACCGTCCTCACGCTTTTCAGCTCCACGGCGGCGGGCAGCGGCACGGTGGTCTGCGCCGTCACCGGGGCAAAATCGTCGTGCTCCACTCGGATGTCAACGGCATCGCCGGGGGCATGGCTGCCCACCACGTAAAACATTCCGTTGTCAAGCGGCTTCACCTCCCTGCTCTCTCCGTTGACGGTATAGCTGACGCGGGCATCGGCCAGGTTGGCTATCTTCCGCGTGTCGGTGAATTTCTTCACGCCCACGCTGTTGGTCACGCTGATGTAAGTGGTGTCGGCGTCCGACGGGAAGCAGTAGACCACCAGCTTCGGCGGGTTCTGCAGCGTGTCAAGGTCGAAGCTGTCCTTGCAGCCGCACAATGTTGCAAAGATGCTGGCAGCGGCAAGCAGAAAGATGATGTTATGTTTTTTGTCCATTGTGACTTAGAATTTGATGGTGTAGCTGAATGAGGGGATAATGGGAATGTAGCCGCGAGTCTTAACGCGGAAGGTCTGGTGCCCGGCCAGGTCTACCTTGTTTCCCTCTAATGGTTTGTATTCAATGTCGTTCCAGAGGGTGTTCAGGTGGCAGTAGGCATTGTAAATGGAGATGTTCCAGATGCGCTCGTGGCCGTGCTTTGTGGTATGGTGGAAGTTGAAGCCCAGGTCTAACCGGTGGTAGGCTGGCAGGGTTATGTTGTTGGGCTGCTCGTAGATGAAGCGCTTCTCCTGTCCGTAGTCCAGCTGGTAGCGGCTGAGCCAGGCGGGCAGCTCGGGCTGCGGGTGCTGGTCGGGCAGGTTGGGCAGCTCCACGTATTGCGTTGGGAAGGTCATGTGGTTGCCGGTGTGGAAGGTCCATGCGGCATACATCTCCGTCTTCCGTCCGCATTTGTAGCGCAGAGTCAGGTTCAGCTTGTGGCGGTTGTCGAACTTGTCGTAGTACCAGCCGGGATAGAACTGTTCGAAGCGGCGCTCGTTCCACGACAGGGTGTAGGCCAGCGTTGCCAGCAGCCGCCGACCCTTGTACTGCGCGTCGGCCTCCAGACCGTAGAAGCGGCCTCGGCCGTCCATCACCTGCGTGTCCCATTTGGCGGCGGGCGGTTCCAGACCGGCCCACGAGGTGTATTGCAGCAGGTGGCGCGTCAGCTTGTAGTAGCCCTCCACCGACAGCATGAGCGGCTGCCATGGCTGCCAGTAGGCACCGACAGCCACCTGGTGCGAGTGCATGGGGCGCAGCCGTTCGGTGGTGGGCACCCAGTAGTCGGAGGGCAGCTCCAGGAAGGCGTTCGATATTTTGTGCACAGACTGCGTCATCAGCGTGTAGCTGGCTTTCAGCGACAGCGAGGGCAGCGGCTGGTATTTCACGGCAAGGCGAGGGTCGGCACTGGCGAAGAGTTTCCCGCCGATGGCAAACGCCGACAGGTTTATGCCTCCGTTCAGGCTCCAGCTGCTGTTCAGCCACAGCTGGTCCTCGCCGTAGAATGTCAGCTCGTGGGCCTCGTGGCGGTTACGGCTCTTCGATGTCAGGGTGTCGGTCTGCTCGCCGTCACCCCACAGGTGCAGCTGGCTGTTGGTCTGCGGGCGGAACAGATGGTAGGTGTAGTCATGGCCGAAGCGGATGTGATGGCGGGGCGAGGGCCGGAAGTCGAACTCCGAGCGGTAGCCCAGGTCGTAGATGGTGGAGTGATACTTGTGCTGGGCCAGGATGACGGAGTTCTCCTTGCCCGCGGCGTCATAGTAGCGATTGTCGTCCTTCATGTCCAGGTTGGCGCGGTTGTGAGTGTAGACGGCGGTAAAGCTGGCTTGCAGCTTTGGAGTGAACTGGTAGCGCCAGTCAAGTGCGGCATTGAGGTTGCCCCAGCGGAAACGGTTTTCTATGATGTCACGGTTGCGCAGCAAGCCGTCGCGCTCTTCGCGCCAGTCATCGTCGGCTGACAGGGCATCATTGCCGGAATAGAGGCTTAGGCTGAGCTGCGACTGCTGGCTGAAGATGTGGGTCAGCTTGGCGTTCAGGTCGTGAAAGGCATAGTTGACGGTTATCTTCTCCTCGTCGTTCGAGCTGTTCACCAGGGCGAAAATAGGCCGCGTGAGCAGGTCGAGCCACGAGCGTCGCAGACCGATGTTGAACGATGTGCCGAAGTCCACGCCGCGCACTTCGCCGCGGGCCTCACGCTCCCGCTCGCTCTTCAGCTTAATGGGGCCGTCCATCTGGAAACTGCCGTCAAGCAGACCTATGCGGTAGCTGCCGTGCAGCTGCTGCCAGTTGCCGTCGTTGGTGCGCACGTCGACCACGCTTGACAGGCGTCCGCCGTAGCGGGCAGGGAAGCCGCTCTTGTAGAAGTCTACGTTCTTCACCACGTCGGCATTGAACGAGGAAAAGAGGCCCAGCGAGTGGTTGACATTGTAGAGCGGCGTGCCGTCGAGCAGGAAGAGGTTCTCGTCGCCGTTGCCGCCGTGCACATAGAGGCCGCTGGCCAGTTCTATGCCTTCCTGCACACCGCTGAGCCGCTGCAGCGTCTTTATGACGTCGGGCGAGGAGAAGAGCGAGAACTCGGTCTTGATGTCGGCCTGGCCCAGCGAGCGCTTGCCCATCTGTGTGCCAAGAATGGGCGAATTGAGGTCGGCCGTTACCACCACGCCGCTCAGGGCCTGCCCCGCGGTCTCTCTCAGCCGGAAGTTCTGCGTCAGGTCGGCAGTAAGGCTGACGGTGAGCTGTTGTTGTTCGAAGCCGATGTAGGAAGCCCGCAACTGGTGCTCGCCTTCAGGCAGCGTCAGCGAGAAGTAGCCATAGGCGTTGGTCATGGTGCCCTGGCCCGTGGTGATGTCGAATATGGTGGCGTTGATGAGTGTCTCGCCCTGTGCATCGCGCACGTGGCCGCTCACGGTGTGGGTCTGCTTCCGTGTCAGCAGCACGTGGGTGTCTTGAATCTTGAAATTGATGCCGGTTCGGGCAAAGAGCTGCTCCAGGGCTTCGCTAAGCGGGGTAGCGGCTGTCAGTGGGGCTCCCTTGTAGGCCGCGTCAAGTGGCAGCGACGAGTCGTAGACGAAGCTTATGCCACGCTCTGCCTGCAGCCGGGCCATCACTTGGCGGATGGAGCTGCCTTGTGTCTGCGCCGTGGTGAAGACAAGATGGCACAGGAGCAGAGCCGCTATGATTAGTGCGCGTTTCATTTCTCTTGGTTTTTTCCTTATTCTTTTCTCTGCTAAGACGCAGAACAAGGCAAAAACCCCCATCGCAGAAAAGAATTTTTTTTACTTCTGTGTCATCGGCTACTCTGCAAAGAAATTCTTCAGTGGCCGCAGTCTTTTCAGGGCCTTGCTCACCTGGTGCTCCACAGTTTTCTCGCTCAGGTTCAGACGGCGGGCTATTTCGCCATAGGTCAGGCCGTCGCGCTTTGACAGCAGGAATACTTCGCGGCAGCGCTGGGGCAACTCGTCAATGGCCTGCCATATTGCAGCCTCGCGTGCAGAGCGCTCCTGAGCCTCGTCGTCGTCAATAGGGCCGTCAGCGTCGGAGGGCATAACGTCGTGGAGAATCGGGCCCTTGCGGCGCAGCAGGTCGATGCACCGGTTGCGCACTGCCGTGTATAGCCAGGCACGTGTGTTCTGAGGCTCCGTCCCCAGTTCCATCAGGCGCAGGAAGCAGTCCTGCACCACGTCTTCTACAGCCTCCACATCTTTTATATAATGGAGGGCGTAGAGACACAGCGGACGGTAGTAGTTGCGGAAAATCAGGTCGGCGTGCATCGCATTTTTCATTTTGGGGGTGCAAAGGTAGCAAAATATTTCCGCTTTAAGAATGCGTAATTGATATTTATTTCGTACCTTTGCAGCAAAATTCACAAAAACAAAGGAAAAAAGGTATGACGATATTTTTCTTTCAGACCCCGCAGGGGAGCGTGATTGCCACGCAGGCCGACCACCAATTGACCGAAGAAGAAGTGCAGAAACTATGCTGGCTCTATGGCGGTGCCAAGCTGTTGGAAGGCAGCACGCTGGAGGGCTGCTTTGTGGGCCCGCGCCGCGAAATGGTGACGCCGTGGTCTACGAATGCCGTGGAGATAACCCAGAACATGGCTATGGAGGGCATCAAGCGCATAGAGGAGTATTTCCCCGTGGCTTCGAAGGATGCCGACCACGACCCCATGCTGCAACGCATGTACGAAGGTCTGGACCAGGACATCTTTACGGTTAACATCAAGCCGGAGCCTATCAAGCATGTGGAGAACCTGGAGGAATACAACGAGCAGGAGGGACTGGCCCTCTCTCCCGAGGAGATAGAGTACCTGCACGGCCTGGAGAAGCAGAACGGCCGCCCGCTTACTGACAGCGAGATATTCGGCTTTGCCCAGATAAACAGCGAGCACTGCCGCCACAAGATTTTCGGCGGCACCTTCATCATCGACGGCAAGGAGATGGAGTCAAGCCTGTTCCAGATGATTAAGAAGACTACGCAGGAGAACCCCAACAAGATTCTCTCTGCCTATACGGATAATGTGGCCTTCGCACAGGGCCCCTTCGTGGAGCAGTTTGCCCCGAAGGACCAAAGCACCAGCGACTGGTTCCAGGTGAAGGACATTGAGAGCGTTATC
>JAFTAR010000203.1 GCA_017455495.1 Prevotella sp. | reverse complement strand
CACCACCTGGGTGCCTCCCCTACCCTGTCGCAGTTCGCGGCCCTGCCTCTGCAGCACCCAGTCGGGATGGCGCTCGTACAGCTCGCTCACGGTGTTTGTCATTTCCGGCTCAATCCAGATGCCGAACTTTATGCCCCTCTGGCGTGCGGCAGCTGTCAGGGCCCCTATGCCCTGTGGCAGTTTGTTGGTGTCGGCCTGCCAGTCGCCCAGGCTCGACGAGTCGTTGTTCCTGGGATATTTCTGGCCGAACCACCCGTCGTCCATCACGAACAGCTCTCCTCCGAAGCTCGCAATATCGTCCATCATGCGCGTGATGCGTTCCTCGTTTATGTCGAAGTATATGCCTTCCCACGAGTTCAGCAGTATGTCGCCTGTGTTCATGCCCCTGTGCAGCATGCCCTCAGTACGTGCCCAGCGGTGGAAGGCACGGCTCACTCCGCTCATGCCCTCGTCGCTGTAGGCCATTGCCAGGTGTGGAGTCTCGAACACCTCGCGCGGTTCCAATATATATTCCGATGCGTTAGGGTCAATGCCAGCATACACGTGGTGCTCGCGCCTTGATATGGTGTTCACCCTCAGCTCATAGTTGCCACTCCAGCAGAGTGCAATGCCAATGGTGCGGCCCGTCAGCTCCTGCGGCCTGCCGTCAAGCGACAGCATCATCTCGGGAGCGTCCAAGTGGGCGTTTCTGGCACCATCGGTGTTGCGTATGGTCTTCATGCCCAGCGTCAGGGCCTCAGTGGTGGGTTCCGTCTCAGCAGCCCAGTTGCCGTGCAGGTGGGTAATCCACACGTCGCCCTGGCGCAGTGTGAGGTGTCCGCTGTCAAATCGCTTCAGCGTAATGGCCCGCCTCTCCTGGTGCACCATCTCCGTCCACGTCTCAATGATGTCCACCTGCTTGTAGGCTTTGTAGAACACCTTCACCGTGAAGGGCAGCAGCTTGTCCTGCATAGTGAATATGTGCAAGGTGTAGCGGGCTTCGTCCTGAACGGCATAGTCTGTCACCGTCAATTCCAGGTTTAGGTCGCCGTCGTTGTGCTGCACCATAAGAGCCGGTGTGTGTACGGCATCCACAGTGCCGAAGGCGGGCAGGGCGTGGAATGCCAGGTCGGCGCCTGCATCGCGCAGCTGTGCCAGCGTGGCGCTCTTGTTGCCATAGTACGACTGCCTCAGGTCCTGGCCTCCCTGTGCGCTGAGCAGCAGCTGGCTGTTAGGTGTCTCCACCACTACTTCGCCCTGCCAGGCAAGCAGCGGCATACTTGCGAGGAGCGTCAAGGCTCCGATAATCTTACGTCTCATGTTCTTGTAATATTTGATTTTGTTTAGGTTGCTCTTTGTCTTGTACAAGTTGGATGGTGCAAAGTTAAGATTTTTTGCCGAAAGACAGCAATACTTTCTTGACAATTGTAAAAACAATTCCCATGCAGGCAGCTAAACCGCCATGAAAAGGCAGTCCTTTTTCCAGAAGAAGCAGCATGAACATCGTGATGAGGTGCTTACTATTAAATAATGTGTAATTTTGCGGCAAATCGCTACTAATTCAAAAAAATTTTGTAACTTTGTAGCCAATATACGAACAATTGAGATAATTATGGCAAAGATATATAATCCATCAGAGTTTTTGAAAGAGAAGAAACTACGCGAAATACCTGTGGAGTTTATGGCAAAGTTCAAAGAAGCTTTGTCAAACCACTTGCCACCCAAACCCAACAACGACCCTGAAGCCAACTACGAGGACAGTGTGAAGTCGCTGTTAGAAGACACATTCTACAAGGGTAAAAACAAAATTGCCCGAAAGAAGGATGTTAATACAGACTTGAATATCTTTGAAGACAATACGACAACGTCTTTTCCCATAGTACTCATAGAAATGAAGAGACCATCGGAGAAGAACGACATGCTCTCTAAAGAGGATTTGAACCGGAAAGCTCTGCATGAACTCATCTTCTATTATTTGACGGAACTTGAAGGTCCGGGGCATAACAATGCCATCCGCTACCTGATTGCTTCGAATGGCTACGATTGGTTTATATTCGAGGAAACAATGTTCCGCAGACTGTTCTCCACAAAGAAATTCAAGCAAGAGTTCAAGAAGGTGAATCCGGAAGGTCCAACTTTCTATAAGGAGAAAACCAAGGAATTTTATGCATACGTAGCAAAGGAAATAGAAAATGAAGGCCTTACGGAAGACATGGCGTGTATATACTTCTCCCTTAAAGACTGGGACAAGATGAGCGACCAGAAGTTGTCGGCTATCTGCAGGCTGCTTTCTCCTTATTTCCTTCTTGGCAAGCGTCGCCGCGATGCCAACGACATGAACGACGAGTTCTACAAAGAATTACTGTATATCATCGGACTTGAAGAAAGAAGCAAGAATGGCAACACCACTATTCAGCGTCTGCCAGAAGAGCGCCGTGAGGCCGGTTCTCTTGTAGAGAGCGCTATGTCGTGGTTAGTAGCACACGACGATCTGTCGGACGACGAGAAATACGACGCTGCCCTTGAGCTGGTGCTGACGTGGGTAAACCGGCTGTTGTTCATCAAGCTGGTGGAGTCGCAAGTCATCAGCTTCAATTCATGGGACGAGCCAGAGAAACATAGTTTTTTCAATGAGGATAAGATTAAGACTTTCCGCCACATAGACGATTTGTTCTTCAAGGTGCTGGCTCTGCCAAAGAACCAGCGTGACGAAGAAGTGAACAAAATCTTTGGCGATGTGCCCTATCTGAACAGCAAGCTGTTTGAGTGTACTTATCTGGAGCGTCACCTCAAAACAAGTATTTCCTTCCTGAAGGTTCAACCGATAAAGCTTTACAAGGATACCGTTCTCACCAATGGGGCCGGGCGAAGAATAAAGGGCGAGTGGAATAACATCAGCTATCTGATAGCTTTTCTGGCAAAATATAATTTCGGTGAACCGCGTAAGGATGATACCCGCGAGCTAATTAATGCCTCGGTGCTGGGTAAAATCTTCGAGAAAATCAACGGTTATAAGGATGGAGCCGTGTTCACTCCTGCTTCCGTTACCAACTTCATCTGCAAGGAAACTCTTGAGCGGTCGGTGGTAGAGAAACTCAATGTTCACTTTGGATGCCAGTGTCAAAACCTTCAGGAGCTGGTGCACTACATTCCTAAAGATGGCCTGCGGCAGGTGAGCGATGTCATCAATGAGATTCGCGTGCTTGACCCTGCTGTAGGTAGCGGTCACTTCCTCGTCTCTGCCCTGAACCGCCTTATTGCCATCAAGGCAGAGCTTGGCGTGCTCCTTGACGAAAACGACCAGCCTCTGACACTGCTCTGCAACATAGGAGTCACTGAGGATGACGAACTTGAGATAAAATTTGGCAGCCAACACTTCTTGTATAAGAAAGGTGTAGATCTGACAACACGTATTCAGAAAGCCCTCTTCTGTGAGAAGGCGGCTATCATTGAGCATTGTCTTTTCGGGGTTGACATCAATCCCAAGTCTGTAGACATCTGCCAGCTCCGTCTGTGGATAGAACTGCTAAAGAATGCCTATTACACCGACGACGAACTAATTACACTCCCCAATATTGACATCAACATCAAGCAGGGCGACAGCCTGCTTCACAACTTGCCGCTCGATGCTGATATCACTGAAACATTGAAGAGCCATCATGTCACTATCAGCACATACAAAGAAGTAAACACCAACTACAAGACGGCAAACAAGCAATTGCGCAAAGAGTACAACGAGATTCTGAAGAACATACAGAAAAACATTCTGTATATTGGCCACGACAAGAGTGACCGTTTGTACGGACGTAAAGCCAGACTGGAAAAGGAACTGGACAAGAAAGGGTTCATCGGATACGTACACCCTCTTTTCCATCATGAAGAGATTGACGACGAGAAAACGAAGGAAGAAGTCTGCAAGATTGCTGCTGAACTGGAGAAAGTTAATGCACTGATAGAGGAACGCAAGCGGATATATGAGGATGCCTTTGAATGGCGATATATGTTTCCCGATGTGCTGGCAGACGACGGCAGCTTTGTAGGATT
This sequence comes from Prevotella sp., assembly GCA_017455495.1. Lineage (GTDB taxonomy): Bacteria > Bacteroidota > Bacteroidia > Bacteroidales > Bacteroidaceae > Prevotella. The sequence goes on along the minus strand of JAFTAR010000203.1, from coordinate 17,652 downwards.
TGATTGTATTATTGGCAATCCGCCATACATACAGCTGCAAAAGATGGGAGGCGTGGTCGACGAGTACGACAAGAAAGGCTACGCTTCGTTTGCCCGTACTGGCGACATCAGTGTGCTCTTCTACGAGTGGTGCATGAGCCTGCTCCGACAAGGCGGCTACCTGACTTTCATCACCACGAACTCTTGGATGCGGGCAGACTATGGCAGAAAGCTTCAGAAGTTCTTTGAAAGCGATGATGTCAACCCCATGATGCTGATTGACTTCTTCACATTCCAAGTGTTCCGCGACGTCACCGTTCGCACCAACATTCTGATGCTCCACAAAGCAGAGAATCAGAACAGGCTGATGTGCTGCACGGTGGAGGACAACAAGGCATTCAAGCTCAAGGACGTTGGCAAGTTCTATGAGGAGAACAAGAAGGAGCGTTCGTTCAAGGGAAAATCTCCCTGGGTGTTCGTTGATGAAGAGAAAGAAACGTTTGTCAACACCATTAGGTCTCAGGGAACACCGCTCGAAGATTGGGTAAAAATAAATTATGGCATTAAAACAGGCTACCATGATGCCTTCTGGATTTCCTCAGAGCAGTATCAACAGATAATATCTCGTGATGAGCATTGCAAGGAAATTCTTGAGCCTCATCTCCGCGGACGTAACATCAAGAAATATCTGGTAGATTGGGAAGGCTACTATCTCATCAATAGCCATAATGGACTGAAAGAAGAAAATCTTCCTCCTATTGACATTAATGATTATATGCCCGTCAAAGAACATCTTGACACCTTCTATGACAAGCTGGAAGCCAGGACTGATAAAGGAGACACCCCTTACAACCTGCGTAATTGCGCCTATCTGAAAGATTTTGAGAAGAAGAAAATCATCTATCCGAACCTTACAACTCGTATGGGTTTTTACTTAGATAATGAAGGATATTATGTCAACGAAAAGGCTTATATGATAGTGGGCAAGCATCTTGGCTACTTGACAGCATTCTTCAACTCAGTCCTCTTCAGGTATTGTTTTACAGACAATTTCCCACTTGTTCAAGGCGACGGGCGAGAGTTGCGCAAAAGTATTTTCCTGCGTATCCCTGTCAAAGACGTCACCGATGAGGAGGATGCAGAATACGAGCGCAGGGTGATGGAAATCCAGCAGATGAAACGCGACGGTCTGTCCACTGAAGAAAAAGAGCATGAGCTGGATTTGATGATTCTTGCCCACTATGGAATTACAGCCCCCGAGCAACAATCAAAGTTCTTCTTAAAGCTTAACTTTGCATGACCTATAACAACACACACCTATGAAACGATTCCTTACGGTACTACTGACCACCATTATTATAAGCGTCACCATGAACGGACAAACCTATAGCAGTCTCTGGCGACAGGTAAGCGAAGCCGAGCGCCAAGACCTGCCACAGACAGAACAGCAGGCCCTGAACCAGATTGTGGCAAAGGCCGAACGAGAGAATAACTACGGACAGCTGCTTAAGGCCGAGCTGCAGTACTGGCGCTCACAGTGCAACGTTTCGCCCGACTCGCTGCGCCCGGCTGTGGATGCGCTGAAGGGGCGGCTTGAGCTGGCACAGGACAACAAGGTGCTGCAGAGCGTAATCAGCACCGTGCTGGGATACATCTACCAGAACAACGCATGGCTTGACGAGCGGGGTCATCAGGAGGTGGCCCGGCAGTATTACGACCAGGCGCTTGCCAACTCGCAGGCTCTGGCAGCGGTCCACGCACAGGATTACGAGCCGCTGGTGGACAGGGGCAGCGACAGCCGTATCTTCGGCGACGACCTGCTTGCCATTGTCTGCCGCGAGGCAGGGCGGTATGACATCCTGGCCGCCCACTACAAAGCCTCCGGCAACCGCCAGGGAGCCATGCTGGCAAGCCTGGAAATGCTTAGGCAGCACAGACCTCAGGAGCAGCAGCAGCTGAACAAGTCGGCCTACCTGCAAAGCGTGGACTCGCTAATAGCCGAATACAGCGACCTGCCTGAATGCGGCGAGGCGGTCTTAGAGCGCTATTCCTTCATGGACCAGAACACCAATGCCACGGCCGAGCAGAAGTGGCAGTACATAGCCCAGGCCCTGGAGCAGTGGAACTCTTGGCCCCGCATGAACCAGCTGCGCAACCAGCAGCGCATGTTGCAGGCCGTGAACTTCACCATAGAAATGGAGCAGCGGGTGCTGACGCCAGGCAAGGGGCAGACGCTGAAGCTACACGACCTGAGGGGCATCACCGAGCTTACGCTGAGGCTCTACCGCGTAAGGGCCAGCGGCAACATTGAAGCCGACCCCGAGACAACCGACGGCTACCGCATACTGCGCCCCCTGCTGACAGCCATGCCGGAGCAGGCGCAGACACGCCGGTACGTGGGAAAGCGACCCTACGAGCTGTATGACGACAGCATTGCCCTGCCCCCTCTGCCCGCAGGCATATACATGGTGGAGGCAGAAAGCCAGCCTACGACAGCCACGGCCCGCAAACTGCTCTTTGTGAGCGACGTGAGAATACTGACGCAGTCGCAGCCCGACCCGCAGCACAGCGGAGAGCGCCAGCTGAGGATGGTAGTTGTTAACGCCACTACAGGACTGCCCCTGCCGGGAGCCAGAATAAAGGTGCAGAGCGGATACGGACAGGACAGGCAGGAAACCACCCTGACAGCCAACGAGAACGGCGAGTGCTTCTGCCAGCAAGACTCGCGTACATATATTAATATGTTCCGCCCGTACACCGATGCCGACACCTACTGTCCGCCAATGAACTTCTACGGACACTTTGCCTTCTACGACGTGGCACACCAGAGCCACAACACGGTGATTTACACCGACCGCAGCATATACCGCCCGGGGCAGACCGTTATGGCGGCAGCAATAGTCTACGACACCGACGGCATAGAAACCAGGGCGACGAAAGGACGCCTCGTAGCCTTCACCCTGACCGATGCCAACGGCAACGACATTGACGAGAAAGAGGCCACCACCGACGATTACGGCACGTGCAGCGTAGTGTTCACCCTGCCACGACAGGGCCTGAACGGAACGTTCACCATCATCGCCGACGGAGAGACTCACACGTTCAGGGTGGAGGAATACAAGCGTCCCACCTTTGAAGTAGATATTCCCGCCGTGGCCCGGAGCTACGAGGACGGCGACACCGTGGTGGTGAGAGGCACAGCCCGCACCTACAGCGGAGCACCCGTGCAGCAGGCCAGGGTGAAATACCGCGTGGTGAGGAACAGGGCCTTCTGGTGGATGGGCTATGCACGCCACTGGCTTACCAACCCCGCTCTGCTTGGCACCGACAACGAAGAGGTGGCCCAAGGCGAGACCATGACACAGGCCGACGGCTCGTTCTCCGTTGATGTGCCTATGACTATACCGCAGACGCGCCACACCATGTTCTACAACTTCGTGCTCACTGCCGAGGTTACCGACCAGGGCGGCGAGACGCGCGAAGGCCAGCTAACCCTGCCACTTGGCAACCGCACCACGGCATTCACGGCAACACTGTCAGACAAAGTGCTCAGCGAGGGCGAGGAGCAAATGGCCTTCCACCTGCAGAACGCAGCAGGCGTTGACATGGACGCCACGGTGCGCTACCGCTTCGACAACGGACGCTGGCAGGAGGTACAGACAAACAGCCTTATACCCATACCACAGATGCGCAGCGGAAGCCACACCCTGCATGCCGTATGCCAGAACGACACCCTTGACAAGACCTTCACCGTGTTCTCGCTCAACGACACGCGCCCTGCCACCGGCACCGACTTCTGGGCCTACACCAGCAACGACAGGTTCACTTGGGGCGACGACGGCTCTCAGCCCGTAACGGTGCAGGTAGGCTCTTCGGCCAGCAACGTACACATAGTTTACAGCATGATGGCGGGCGACAGCCTGCTGGAAAGCGGAAGCGTGAGGAGGAGCAACGAACTGCTGAACCGCAAGCTGTCATACCGCCCGGAATACGGCGACGGAGTGCTGCTGACATTCGCCTGGATGAAGGACGGAAAGGCCTACCACTACGAGACAACCATACAGCGGCCCATGCCCGAGAAACACTTAGACATGCGCTGGAGCACCTTCCGCAACCGCTTAGAGCCGGGACAGCAGGAGGAATGGACGCTGACGGTGAAGAACCCCGACGGCACACCGGCCGACGCACAGGTCATGGCAACACTCTACGACAAGAGCCTCGACCAGATAGAAAGTCATGAATGGCACCTCGTGCCACACATCAGCATCAACATGCCACACACTATGTGGAGCTATGCGGAATGGGGCCCACAAATGCTCCACGCCGACCGCAGGATGTCGTGGCTCACCGTGCCCGAGCTGCAGCTGAACCACATTGACCACACCGTATTTCCACAGTACAACCTCTACATGCTCTACACGCGAGGCCCAAGGTACAGGAAGGCTGTTGGCATGATGGATGTAGAGGAATCTGCCGCCATCACGGCTGACAATACAGCAGGAGAAGCCGACAGCGAGGAACAGCAGCAGGCAGCACCCGTACAGCTGAGACAGAACCTGCAGGAAACGGCTTTCTTCATGCCAACTCTGCAGACAGACACCGCGACGGGAAGCGTAGCCCTGAGGTTCACGCTGCCAGAGAGCCTCACCACATGGCGCTTCATGGCTGTTGCCCACACAAAGGACATGATGTATGCCACCATGAGGGACGAGGCCATTGCACGCAAGGACGTAATGGTGCAGCCCAACATGCCGCGATTCATTCGCCAGGGCGACAACGCCGCCATTACGGCACGCATTATCAACACCACAGACAGAACCATCACCGGCACGGCCCGCCTGCAACTGCTTGACCCGGAGACGGAGCAGCTGCTTGCCAACCAGCAGCAGCAAGTCACGGTGGCTGACAGCTCCACCGTAAGCACCACCTTCACCATAGACACCAACACGCCGCAGCTCTCAGGCCGCACTATCCTCATTGCCCGCATCAGCGTAAGCACCGCCACCCACAGCGACGGCGAGCAGCACTACATTGCCCTGCTGCCAAACCAGGAGAGAGTGACCGTCACCATGCCCTTCACACAGCAGGGTTCGGAAACAAAAGTCATTGACCTGCAGAGCCTCATCAACCCTCAAACCTCAAATCTCAATTCTCAAATCACCATTGAGTACACCAACACCCCGGCTTGGTTCATGGTGCAGGCTCTGCCAACGGTGGGCCACCCCAACGACGACTGCGCCCTCTGCCAGGCGGCTTCGCTCTATGCCAACACCATCGGACAGCATATACTGAGCCAGAACCCGCAGGCAAGGACCGTATTCACTCTTTGGCAGCAGGAGCAGGACAGCGACTCCCCTACCCTTCTCTCTGAACTGGAAAAGAACCAGGAGCTGCGCGACCTGGTGCTCAACGAGACTCCCTGGGTGGCAGATGCCAACAGCGAGACAGAGCAGAGGCAGAGGCTGGCCGACTTCTTCAACGAGAACATGATAGCCCAGAGGCTCACACAGGCCACCGACAAACTGCGCTCCCTCCAGAACAGCGACGGCTCGTGGAGCTGGTGGCCGGGCATGAACAGCTCGCAGTGGATGACAATGGCTGTCACAAAGATGCTGGTACGCCTGAACATGATGACAGGGGCGCAGGATGCCACGTCAGAGATGACCGACGCGGCCTTTAACTTCCTGGGACACGAAATGGTGGAGACCGTAAGGAGGATGAAAGAGGCTGAACGCAACGGGCAGCGGCAAGCCTTCCCCGGCGGCATTGCCCTGGAATGGCTCTACACATGTGCCATTGACGGCAGGCAACTGCCAGCCAACGTTGCCGATGCCAACCAATACCTCACATCGCTGCTGCGCAGGGAGACGCGCAACCAGAGCATCTACGACAAGGCCCTCTCGGCTATCATACTGAACAACCGCACCTACGTGCGCAGTCTTAAGGAATATACCGTTTTTCGCGATGGAATGGGTCGTTATTACGATACTCCCCGCGCCTCCTACTCCTGGCGAGACTATCGTCTGCCCACTCAGGTGGCTGCCATTGAGGCCCTACAGCGGCTCACTCCTCAGGACACCCTTACCATCAGCCAGATGCAACAGTGGCTGCTGCAGCAGAAGCGCACACAGGCTTGGGACACTCCGCTAAACAGCACCGATGCCATCTACGCCTTCCTAAATAACAGGCAGCAGGTGCTTGCCCCCCAGCCCCAGAGCACATTATCTATTGACGGGCAGCCACTGAACACGGCTACAAGTCCCACCGCCGGACTGGGCTACATTAAGACCGCCCTGCCATACAGCGGCCAGCACACCCTGACGGTTCAGAAGGAAAGCACGGGCACGTCGTGGGGAGCCGTCTACGCACAGTTCATGCAGCCCATACAGGACATCACGTCGCAGGCAAGCGGCATCAGCGTAACACGCGAAATACTCTCTGCGGAAGCACATTCACAATCTACAATACTAAACGTAGGTACTCGCGTGAAGGTAAGAATAACCATTGAGGCCGAGCAAGACATGGACTTCGTGGAGGTAATAGACAAGCGGGCGGCATGCATGGAGCCGGTACGCCAGCTCAGCGGCTACGACTACCTCTCACAATGCTACAGGACCACTCGCGACAACGCCACCTGCTACTACTTCGACCAGCTTGGCAAGGGCCGCCACATCATTGAGACAGAATACTATATTGACCGCACTGGAACCTACCAGACGGGAACTTGCACCGTGCAGTGTGCATACGCACCAGAGTTCAGGGCTACGGCACCTGCTCTCACCATACAGGTTACACAATAGCAATTTATCAAGAACATGAAGAAATACATCGCAATGATATTATTCCTCCTGCCCATTACGGCTGGAGCACAGAAACTGAGTATCAACAAGGCTACCATCGACGTTGGCAAGACGGGCTATGAGGTGCCTGTCACGGCTACCTTCGAGCTTCGCAACAAGGGCAGCCGCCAGCTCGTTATAAGCCGCATGGAGACCGACTGCGGATGCACCACCGTTGATGCACAGACAAGAACCGTGGCACCTGGAGAGAGGTTCACCATCTCGCTAACCTACGATGCACGCATGCTGGGACACTTCCAGAAGCAGGTGGCCATCTACAGCAATGCCACGCAGGAACCCGTCTTCCTGAAGATGAGGGGCGTGGTGCTCGAGGATGTCGTGGACTACTCAAACCGCTACCCCTACGACATGCAGGGCCTCCTTGCATCGGTTAACAACGTGGAGTTCATTGACGTGCCGCGAGGCTCGCATCCCGAAGTGGAGATAAGCCTGCTTAACAACACCGACCAGGTGATGACGCCCAATCTGCTCCATCTGCCTCCATATCTCACAGCCATCGCCATGCCCGAGACGCTGGAGCCAAACCGCTCGGGAAAAATCATACTGACGCTCAACTCTGAGGAGGTGCACAGCTACGGACTCACCCAGGTAAGCATCTACTTAGCCAAGCGGCTCGGCGAGCGCATCAGCAACGAGACGGAAATACCCGTCAGTGTGGTGCTGCTGCCCGACATGAGCCAGTTTGAAGGCATAAACAGCCAGCAGGCACCCCTGCTCCACCTCTCTGCCGAGACTCTCAACCTTGATGCACACCACAAGCAGGGCACTATAATCCTCACCAACAACGGGCAGTCGGTGCTCAACATCACATCGCTACAGATGTTTACCGGCGGCATGAAGGTGAAGCTGGCAAAGAGCGAGCTGCAGCCGGGAGAGTCAACCAGACTCAAGGTCACCATCATTCCCAACCAGATACGCAGGGCACGCTCCAAACCGCGTATCCTCATGATTACCAACGACCCGCAGCATGCCCACGTAGTCATCAACGTTAATACCGAATAACATGGAACACCCAGAGAACAGTGCCGAATATGCAGGCCTGCAAGTAAACAGCGGAGTGGCACAGCCCTCCATCATAAACCCCTACATGAAGCGTAGCCGCTTCCGCCGCCATGAGCTGTCAACGGCAGAGATGGTGGAAGGCATCCTGCGCGGCGACATCACCATACTCTCGCAGGCCGTCACACTGATAGAAAGCGTGAACCCCGACCACCAGAAAAAGGCCCAGGAGGTGATAGAGCGCTGTCTGCCCTACAGCGGCAACAGCGTGCGCATAGGCATAAGCGGAGTGCCGGGAGCTGGAAAGAGCACCAGCATAGATGAGTTTGGCATACACCTGCTGAAGGAGAAGGGCGGCCGACTGGCCGTGCTGGCCATCGACCCCAGCTCGGAACGCTCCAAGGGCAGCATCCTCGGCGACAAGACGCGTATGGAGAAGCTCAGCATACACCCCGACTCGTTCATACGCCCCAGTCCATCGGCAGGTTCCCTTGGCGGCGTGGCCCGCAAGACGCGCGAAACGATAATACTCTGCGAGGCTGCCGGATTCAACAAAATTTTCGTTGAAACGGTGGGAGTTGGACAGAGTGAGACGGCCTGCCACTCCATGGTAGACTTCTTCCTGCTCATACAGGTGGCAGGCACCGGCGACGAGCTGCAGGGCATAAAGCGCGGCATCATGGAGATAAGCGACGGCATAGTGATAAACAAATGTGACGGCGACAATGTGGACCGCTGCCAGATGGCTGCAACGAATTTCCGCAACGCACTCCACTTCTTCCCCATGCCTGAGAGTGGGTGGGCACCCAAGGTGCTCTGCTACTCCGGCTTCTACGGCACCGGAGTGAAAGAGGTGTGGAACATGATATACCAGTATTTCGACTTCGTGAAGGCCAACGGATACTTCAACCATCGCCGTCAGGAGCAGGCCAAGTACTGGATGTATGAAACCATAAACGAGCAACTGCGCTTCAGCTTCTACAACGACCCAGCCATTCGCAGCCTGAAAGCCGCTGCCGAGCAGTCAGTCCTCAACGGTGAGAAAACCAGCTTCGTGGCTGCCCAGGACCTGCTCGACACCTACTTCCGGCAAGTCACAGCAGGATGAGAGCCATTGCTTTGTCTGTTATTGCCATGCTGCTCCTTATGGCCTCCTGTGGTAGCCGTAGGGAGCAGATGGTGCTTCACCTTGAGGAGCTGGAGCAGCGCAACATGGCAGACAGCCTCCTTAGCAACGACAGCCTGGCGGAAGCCCTCGTCGCCTGGTTCGACAATCACGGCACTCCCAACGAGCGTCTCCGCTCCCGCTATATCCTTGCCCGCACCTATGCCGACCTTGGCGAGGCTCCCCGCGCCCTTGAGGCCTTCCTTGATGCCGCCGCCTGTGCCGACACTGCCGCCCCCGACTGCGACTTCGCAAAGCTCAGCAGGGTGTATAGGCAGATGAGCGAACTATTCTATAAACAGAATCTAATGGATGGATTCTTTGAAGCTAATGACCATTCTATAAAATATGCTTGGAAAGCTTGTGACACGCTTCAGGCGCTAAACGAGAGTATGTACACTTTAACGGCTTACGACCAGAAAAGGAACTACGATGCACTTATTCCTATGTTTGACAGCCTTTACACTCAATTTGAACGATATTATGGAGAGGCTATTGCTTCAAGATACTGCATTATACCTGTCAAGGCCTTAATTGAGCGGAGAGACCTTGGTAAGGCACGCAAATATCTTGACTCATATGAGTCAAAATCCGGCTATTTCGACTCTTCGCATCATGTGAATCCTGGCAGGGAGGACTCTCATCGTGACATATTAACAACTTCGGAATTGCAACTGTGCCATCTTGTACGTCTTAATTTTGACCTAAAGGAAATAGCAAACATATTATGCATTAATCCGTCTGGCATATCTAAACTAAGTGCTAAAGTTTTTGCGAAACTATTTAATGGCAAAGGTAGTGGCAAGGATTTACGGAAACGTTTAAGGGGCATTTCATAAGTTAGGAAATTTTAAGCAACTCTTTTCTAATAATGCTATCACGTTGATAGCCATGACGTTCGAGGATTTTTGGAAATTTTAAGAAATTCTTTGCTTCAATAAAAATATCCGGTTTTTTGTTTTTGTCGTAATTTTGCTGCGAGATTTCAAGCAACAAAAAACAAACAACAACAACAATGAAAACAAAATTAATCTCTATTAGTAAACGTTCGGCTATATTTACAGCCTCTTTCTTGTTAGGGAGCTTAATATCTTTTTCAGCAGATTTACTGCCTCTTACAGTGGAATATGACGATACATCAACAACATTACCGGGCCATGGCAAGGCACCTACCCGCATCCCCGCCGTCTGGCAGGAAGGCTATGAACTTCAGTTCGAGAACCTCAATGCTGACTACACCCTTGTGCTGACAGACAGCAGCGACAACGTTGTCTACTCCACATTCATTCCTGCCGGCACCGCCCAGGTGTTCCTTCCCACAACCCTCTCCGGCAGCTACACGCTCCGCCTCGTGGCGACACCTTCTCATTTATAGGATATATAACACTTTAAAAAGAATCCATTTCATCACAATAAAGTCGCATTATTACAATAAAGCCCATGAAAGAACGTTATAATAGCATGAAGGTCGTCCTATCCATGCTTTCCATGCTCACATTCCCCGCGCTGGTCTCAGCGCAGAGGAATGTGCAGTATACCTACGACAATGCAGGAAACCGCACGAGCCAGAGCAGGGTATATGAGATTGACAGGCAGCTGTCACCGCTCGGTCAGGCTGACAATCGTCTAAACGCAGGCACAGCCATTTGCAGCCAAGTAAGCGGGCATATTGTCAGGGCTGCCATGCAGTCCGGTATTCTGCGTGTGGAGGTGCTTGGCCTGAAGAGTGACGACCGCTGTCGTATGGCCGTCTATTCCATGGGCGGTCAGGTTCTTCTCAGCAAAGAAACTACTGATACGCAGAACACCTTTGACCTCACCGGATTTGCCACTGGCATCTATATGCTCCAGATTGTCATCAATGACGATAAGGACACATGGAAACTTCTGAACAACTAACCTAAGCATCAATACAGCCATGAAAAAGACGCTATTTCTTTCTTTGCTGGCACTGATGCTGGCAGTCCTGATTCCGTCGTCGGTATATGCCTACAGCGTAGGCAGCCCCAAGGGAGCCTTCTCAGTCTCCCCTACCGGTGGTGCAGTGTATTCTATAAGTATAGACTGCCCGCCGGGTATTGGCACTATGGTGCCGGATATTGCCATCACATATAACAGCCAGTCGGGCTACGGCCTGGCAGGCTACGGCACTACTCTGTCAGGTGTCAGCGTCATCACGCGGGCACCGCTGGATATATTCCACGACGGCTGGGCACAGGGAATGCAGTTCAACTATGACGATGCCCTTTATCTTGACGGCAAGCGGCTCATTCCCCAATTTGGAGGAAACAGGATGGGCCACTACACTGTGGAGGGCGACCCTTTCACGGAAGTAATACGCCACGGCTTTGACACCATCACACCAACTGAGGGGTGGTTTGAAGTGAGGCACCCTAACGGCATCACCTGCAAATACGGCGAGACTTCAGATTCTCGCCAGAGCTACACAAACGGCAGCAATGTGTCGCGCATCAATGCATGGTACATAAACAGTGCCGAGGATGCCAACACCAACTATATCACCTACACCTACAGCCAGAGCAACCTCTTTGTTTATCCCACTCGGATAGCCTACGGAATGAACCGTACGGCGGGCAAGAACTCGCAGCTGTGCTACATTACATTTGACTATGAGGCGTTAGGCACTGCTGCACAGTCTTTCGCCATTGAGGATGTAAGCGGAAGCATTAGTCAGCGCCTCTGGCGCATCCGCACCACAACAAACGGCAACATATTCCGCAGCTATGAGCTGGCATACAGCACAACCAGTGATGCCTCCTACCACAAGTACACACGCCTTGCTTCCGTAACGGAAAAGAACAACAGCGGAGAGAGCCTGCCGCCGGTGACATTCACATGGAATCAGATGCCCGCGACATCACTCACCGTCTCAGACATGAGTGTACCTGTGGATGACCCGAACTCCAACATAGTGCGCACAGAATTGCAGCTGATAGCCGCAGACCTTAACAACGACGGATATGACGACATAATAAGACTCTCGCCAGTAATAAAGTATTATGTCAACTATGGTTCCACGTACCAGTGTTATACAAATAGGACTTATCTCTATTTCTCCGCGAGCCATGTTGCTCAGGACGGCAGCGTAACATATTCCCCATTACAGTCATTTGACCTTGGCCAGGAATTTACTGACGATGACTACGCACGATGCATCGGGAACATATCCGTCGGCGACTTCAACGGTGACGGGTTCAACGACATGCTGATACCCAAGTTTTTATTTGCGGGAGATAACAGGCAAGTAGATTTCTTTTTCATTTCAGGAGCTGGCTTGACCAACGGCTTTGCAAGCCTGACACCAATAACAGAGTCCCTTGCAACAAGCACTTCCCTTCCTCTAATCAGCACTTGTGACATTGACGGCGACGGCCGCACAGAAATCGTTTATATGGAAAGGGAGAAGAGCAATTTGTTATATCCAGGAAAAGTCATAAGGCTGAATAGCGCATGCAACGGCTTTGACGAGCTGGAGTCATTCAGCACCAATCTCCCCCAAGCTCCCCAGAGGTTGTTCCTTGGCGACTACGACAATGACGGGCTTGCAGACATAATAGCATTCCATTCGAGCGGATACAAAATACTCAGAAACTACAGCAACGCAGGCGGGATATCGTTTAACTCCATGTACATGACACCGACAAGCGGCCTCACTGCCTGCTGGCGAATGGAGCAGGGTGACTTCAACGGCGACGGCCTTGCAGACTTCGTACTGAACGCGCAGGACCAGTCCACGCTGCGCTTTGCGCTGAACAACGGCAACGGTACATTCACGATTCAGCAAGCCATAGACCTTGGATTTACGGACAACAACACCTCATATGATGACAATCGTTTCACTGTGCTTGTTGGCGACATTGACCGCGACGGCAAGTCGGACGTGATTGCGGTCAAAGCCTATTATGAGTACCACGGAATCCTAAACGGGTATTCCTTCAACAAGACTGATGTTCGCTGGCTGCGGTCAACAGGAAGCTCGCTCGTTACCATAAGGAGCGTAGAGACCCAGGGCAGGGATGACGGCATGGAAGGCCACCTCACCTTTGGAGACTTCGACGGCGACGGCTGCTGTGAATTGCTAAACTACGGAAACAGCCTCATAGCTACAACAAGCACTGACACCCCATCACTCCACCGCTATGACATGGGTGGTGTTGCGCCATCATGCGGCAGGGTTTCCCAAATACGTGATGGAATGTACAACACCGCCACGATAAGCTACGGGCTGGCCACATCGCCTGCACTCTACAGGCCGCAGGGCGGCACTGCGTATCCAGTGTTCGAGCGTCCGCTGCCTCTGCCAGTAGTCTCACAGGTGACTCTGACTGACGGCGCTGCCGACAGCAACACGGTGAAATACCAGTACCGTGGGATGAAAATACACATGGCAGGCAAGGGGCTGCTGGGATTCAGCTCCACAAAGACGGAAAACGTCACCACTGGCGACAGCCTGATAACCTCCGTGGAAGCATGGGACACCTCATGCTGGATGCCCTCACGTACAAAGGCTGTGCACTGGTACGGCAGTACGGCAGACTCCACCGTCACCAGCTTTGCCATTATAGGAGCACACAACAACAATGCCGCACTCCCATTGACTGTCACAGAGACTGATGCCGACGGAAACGTAAGCCAGACCACCTACACCTACGACAACAACCATGGCGTTCCCTTGACGGTGCGCACAAGCCAGGACAACGGCACCTTCTGGAAACAGACAACTTATTCAAACTACACCAGTACAGGCGGGCAGTACCTGCCGTGTACCATAGACAACAGCCAGAAGCATCCTGATGATGCCTCCGCATTCACCGACAGGACGACAGTCACCTACGATTCTTGTGGGCGTGCTGCAACCGTAGTGACCCATGCCGGTACTGCAAAAGCACTGACAACAGCTAACACATACGACCTGTGCGGCAACATGCTAAGCACTACTACCACAGGATCGGGAGTAGAGGCTGTTTCAAAGACATGGCAGTACGAAAGCACATTCCGCTTTGTTACCAGAAGCATCGACATGGGATACGTCCAGACTGACTATACATACGACTACTGGGGCAACGTTCTCACCGAGACCGACAAGACTCGCTCAAGCTTTCCGCAGGTCACCGCTTATACTTACGACGGATGGGGGCGTCCGGCCACCGTCACATCGCCAGAGGGCCTTGTCACCACCTACAGCCGTGGCTGGGGAAACTCCGACTCGCGCCGTTGCTACGTACTTGAGACTCCTACTGGCGCTCCATGGGTGAAGACTTGGTACGACAATGCCGGACGCGAGACCCGCGTGGAGAGCGTAGGACAAACGGGAGTCAGCGTGGAATCGCAGACTACATACAACAGCAAAGGGCTGGTTACCTCCCGCCAGCTCACTGAGGGACAACGCACACAGAGCGAGAGCATTACCTATGACAGCCGCGGACGCATGCTTACACATATTGACGCATACGCTCCGTACACCACCTACACCTATGGTAACCGCTCTGTTACAGCAACTGCCAACGATATCAGCTACACCACCCGTTATGATGCCTGGGGGAACGTCGCATACGCCACTGACGCAGTAGGCAGGGTAAGCTATGACTATGCCTCGTGCGGCAAGCCTGCGGAGGCATCGTCAATGGGGGCCTCTGTTCTTATGGGGTACGATGCATACGGCAACCAGACGAGCCTCAACGACCCTGATGCAGGCTTGCAGGGATACACCTACGATGCCCTCGGACGTATCACCTCACAGACTGACGGAAACGGCATTGAGACAACGAACACATACAACAGCCGGGGGCAGCTGACGCAGGTCACCGCAGGCAACGTCGCCACGACATACACCTACGGCACGGGAACGGCCGACAACGGTATGCTGCTCTCCATGACAAGGGGCTACTTCACCGAGTCCTACCAGTACGACGGCTACGGGCGCACCACGCAGGTGACACGCTCATACGGCCCAACAGTGTCACGGGCCATTTCCCAGACATACAACGCGCAGGGACTCATCGCAACACGCACCTACCCCGGCGGCCTCACCATAGGCTATGTCTATGACAGCTACGGCAACCTCACGGCCATGACCCACGGCACGGATACCATATACAAGATCCTCAGCTATAACGGCTTTGTCATGACAGAGGACATAGGAGGCGTTATGACACGCCACCGCGAGTTTGACAACCTTGGCAGGCTCACGGCATCGGTAGTGGAGATAGGCGGGCAGATGAGCCACATCGTTCCCCAGACATACGAATACGACGAACACACGGGCAACCTCGCCGTGAGATATGTCAGCGGCGACTACGAGGAATTCTTCACATACGACGATGCCGACCGGCTGACGAGGGTTGACGTAGGCGACGACTATACCTACGTGGTCTATGACGACAACGGCAACATTGACGTGAAGTACGGCACCGTCGGCAAGATAGGCTCGTACTTCTACAACGGCAGCCGCCCGCACGCCGTCACCGATGTGGAGGACCCCTACGGTCCGGCAGCCCTGCCGTCGGACTATGTCAACGTGAGCTACAACGAGCTGGGCAAGGTGTCGCAGATAACCGACCAGGACTACAACGGCTGCCTGCGCTACGTTTACGGTCCCGACGGCGAGCGGTGGGTGGCTTCCGGTGTCAGGACGGACGCGTCGCCTTCCGGTACGGCATACGCAGTCCGCTACTTCGGCGACTACGAGGAGCGCTTCAGCGGCACCAACGTGCTCAGCCGGTTCGTATACCTCGACGCCGGAGTGCTGGCAGTGGCCGAGGGCAACGGCAGCTATGAGTTCTACTATATCCACTCAGACCACCAGGGCAGCATCATGGCCATCACCGACGCCGACGGCGAATATGTGTTCCAGGCCTCCTACGATGCCTGGGGCCGCCAGACGGTGACGCAGAACGACATCTGCTTCTTCCGCGGATACACCGGCCACGAGATGGTGGCGCAGGGTTGCCTTGTCAACATGAACGGACGCCTCTACGACCCATGCCTCGGAATGTTCCTCTCGCCCGACAACTATGTGCAGGAACCCTTCAACAGCCAGAACTTCAACAGATACAGCTACTGTCTGAATAATCCACTCAAGTATACTGACCCAGAAGGGGAATGGATACACTTAGTTATAGGTGCAATAGTCGGAGGTGCCGTCAATTTGGTAACTAATTGGGACAATATTGATGGCTTTTGGGAAGGCGTTGCTGCGTTTGTCGTCGGTGCTGGGGCGGGAGCTGCAGTGGCTGCTACTGGAGGTGCAGCTGGAGCAAGCGCATGGTCTGTCATAGGTGTCTCAGCGGCAGGCGGTGCTGCTACTTCTGCAACAAACAATATCATTGCACAGACAGGCAAGAATTTTAGTGGCATAGGAAATATCAACTGGGGTGATGTGGGTAAGAGCCTACTTGTTGGAAGTGCTGCCGGAGCTGCCGGAGGAGCTGTCGGTTACTACGCTTCAACAGCATCGTTCACTGTAAATGGCATTAGCAGCCCTGCCTTGCGTTCTGCCGTGGCATCTCCATTAGCTGCTGGTGCAGGTCATGTGGCAGGAGGTACAGTCAATGGATTGATAGATGGCAACAGCTTAGGTGAGTCTTTTCTAAACTCTTTTGATGGAATATGGAACAGTATGGCTATCGGGGGAGCTATAGGCGTTGCCTCTACAGTTGGCACATGTTATGCTAAAGGAGTTAATCCTTGGACAGGGAAGGCCATACATACAATAGTTTTTGGTAATAACGAAAATCAAACATACCATGCCTTTAGACATACTGATGCGTTGTCTTTAGAACGTGAAATAGTGATAAATGCAATAAAGACGGATATTGCTCAAATTAATGATATACCTCAAGGTCACACCATTATCAGAATAATAAAAGTCAATGGAATAGAGCTACAATATAATGCATATAAATTAAATGACGGAACTATTAATGTTGGAAGAATACATAAAACCAGATAGAGAACCTTCTACTGAAGAGTTTAATTTGATAAGATTATTGGTTGAAAAAGCTAATTACTCAAGACCGAATTGGGATGTTGGCTTAAGGGTGGCTGAGATGCAAGACGGAATGGGTAGCCTGCTGTTGATACCCCAAGGACAATTGAACCAGAATCGTCTTTTCAAAGATTGCATAAGCGAAATAACAATAAAGGATTATGACGGAATAGATGTTTTGATATCCCTTAATATTGACCAAGATGATTATCTTTTTGAATTAGATGTTTGGAAAGTCAATTTTGGAGCTGTTCAGGCTTTTAGAAAGTGCACAAATACGGTACATTCAACTATTAAACACAGATTCACTTACTATTATAATAGCGGAAAAGAATATGAATAATCTGTACCAATGGTACTGGCATCGTAATGACTCTGTAATATTGAAAAAATATTCTTTTGCTTTGTATGATTTGGATGCAGACTCTAAATCACTATACATTTCATATCCTTAATCAGTGTTTACCAATTAATATAAATAATAAATAACATGAGTACCAAACCATGTATTCTTAATACAGTTGGTTTATTCCTTCTGGTTTACATTGCTATTGGATGTGCATCAAGTGTAAGAACACATTCTGATATCAAGTGGACCGGCATGGATACCAGCATAAGCCGTAACATGAACAATATGGGAT